>JBDSAR010000262.1:0-12850 GCA_039922035.1 Chthoniobacteraceae bacterium | reverse complement strand
GCTCGCAGTTCTCGCGCGGCGATTTCCCATTCGGCAGGAAATGCACCGTCGCGAGCCGCACCTTGCGCGCCGCGGGTTGCGCGGTTTTTTCAAAGATCACATCGCTCCACTCCACACGCCCGTTCGGTGCATGTTGCAGGTGCAATTCCATGATCGCATGCGTGGCCTTTGCCGGCGCGCGATACACCCCGGCAACAGTCGTCCAGCCCTGCGCATCCGTCGCGCCATCCGACGGATGTTCCGGTTCGGCGGAGAAAAGCGGACGGCCCCCGGCTTCGCTTCCCACGGTTGCGTCGGCCCGCACCGCGCGTCCAGCATCATCCCGCCAGAGGACGCGCACCAGCGCGCTGTGACGCGGGATGGCGACATCGTGCGTTTTGCGCAGCGTGGAAACACGGTAAAATTCACCGCCGCTCACTGCGAATGACTTTTGGATCCAACCATCCAACCCCTCCCGCCGGTCGTGCGTAATCACAAACCGGCCCGCGCCTTTCGATCCGCCGGTCGGCTCAAACGAAAATTGCGGACGAATCTCATCGCGCGGCGATTCGGCTGCCCAGCCATCGGGTAGATGCGCCTCCCCGGCATGCGTGATTTGCGAAAACGTGGAGAATGCGATGAACGCCAAAAGGCGGAAGAAGAAGCGGGGGGAGTTCATAATCGGCACAGGGTTCTTCTGATCATCACACTCGGCCATGCGGATTAGGAAGTCGCATTTTGCAATCCCCCCGAGTGGGCCATTTCATCCACCTGCGATGTGCCAGCGGCGCTGTTTCGCGGGCCGGGCTGACGCAGGCAAGATGCGGGCTTCCCTGGACAACGGAGGGAATACATCCTGCGAGGGTGCGTGCGACGATATAACCCTACCCTATGAGAACCGACCGCTTCACCCAGCGCATGCAGGAAGCCCTGCAAGCCGCGCAAACCCTCGCAGCGAACCGCAATCACACGGAATTCGACAACGAGCATTTTCTCATCGCGCTGCTGGAGCAGCCGGAGGGCGTGACGAAGCCGCTGTTTGAAAAGCTCGGCATCAACGTGACGGATGTGCAGTCGCAGCTCGAAGCGGCGATTGCAAAACGCGCGCAGGTGCACGGGCTGACGGCGCAGACGAATCCGGCGGCGGAGCTGCTGGCGATTTTACGCTCGGCGGAAAAGGAGATGGCGAAGCTGAAGGACGAGTATCTGAGCGCGGAGCATTACCTGCTCGCGCTGTCGGATAGCGGCGTGACTTGCGGCAAGCTGCTGAAGTCGCTCGGCGTGACGCACGCGAAACTCATGCAGGCGCTCCAGCAGGTGCGCGGTTCACAGCGCGTGACGGACCAGAATCCAGAGGACAAATACCAGACGCTGCAAAAATACGGGCGCGATTTGACGGACGCGGCGCGGAAGGGAAAAATCGATCCGGTCATCGGCCGCGACGACGAAATCCGCCGCACGATGCAGGTCCTTTCGCGGCGCACGAAGAACAACCCGGTGCTCATCGGCGAGCCGGGCGTCGGCAAGACGGCGATCGTTGAGGGACTCGCGCGGCGCATCGTGGCGGGCGACGTGCCGGAGTCGCTGAAGAACAAGCGGCTCATCGCGATGGACATTTCAGCGATGGTCGCGGGCGCGAAGTTCCGCGGGGAATTCGAGGATCGGCTGAAGGCGTTCATCAAGGAAGTCACCGACAGCAACGGCGAGATCATTCTCTTCATTGACGAACTGCACACCATCGTCGGCGCAGGCAAAGGCGAGGGCTCGATGGACGCCGGCAACATGCTCAAGCCGGCGCTCGCACGCGGCGAGCTGCGCACCATCGGCGCGACGACGCTCGACGAATACCGCAAGCACATCGAGAAGGACCCCGCACTGGAGCGGCGTTTCCAGCCGGTCAAAGTGGAGGAGCCGAGCGTCGAGGACACCATCGCGATTTTGCGGGGGCTGAAGGAGCGCTACGAAGTGCATCACGGCGTGCGCATCCAGGACGCTGCGCTCGTGGCCGCCGCGATGCTTTCGGATCGCTACATCAGCGACCGTTTTCTGCCGGACAAAGCGGTGGATTTGATGGACGAGGCTGCGTCGCGGCTGAAGATGGAAATTGATTCGATGCCGACGGAGATCGATCAGGTCGAGCGCGCCATCATGCAGGACGAGATGGAGCGGCAGGCGTTGAAAAAGGAGAAGGACGCCGCATCGAAGGATCGCCTCGCGAAGCTCGAAAAGGAACTCGCCGACCTGAAGGAAAAGAGCTCCGCCCTGAAGGCGCAGTGGCAAAAGGAGAAAGCCATCCTCGGCGGCTCGCGCAAGGCGATGGAACAGCTCGAGGCCGCGCGCAACGAACTCGAACAGGCGCAGCGCGTCGGCGATCTGGGCAAGGCGAGCGAGATTCAATATGGGCTGATTCCCGAGCTGGAGCGAAAGCTCGCCGCGCAGTCTTCCGGCCCGCAACAGAAGACCACGCTGTTGCACGACGAGGTGACCGACGAGGAAATTGCCAAGGTCGTCGCCGCGTGGACGGGCATTCCCGTTTCCAATCTCCGCGAGGGCGAGCGGGAGAAGCTCATCAAGATGGAGCAGCGCCTCGGCGCCCGCGTCATCGGGCAGAAGCAGGCGATCATCGCGGTATCGAACGCCGTGCGCCGCGCACGCAGCGGACTTCAGGATCCGAATCGTCCCATCGGCTCCTTCATTTTCCTCGGCCCGACCGGCGTCGGAAAAACCGAACTCGCGCGCGCTCTCGCGGAGTTTCTCTTTGACGACGAGAACGCAATGGTCCGCATCGACATGAGCGAATACATGGAGAAGCACAGCGTCGCGCGGCTCATCGGCGCGCCTCCGGGATATGTCGGCTTCGAGGAAGGCGGGCAGCTCACCGAGAGTGTCCGCCGAAAGCCGTATTCCGTGATCCTTTTCGATGAGATCGAAAAGGCGCACCACGATGTGTTCAACGTGCTGCTCCAGGTGCTCGACGACGGACGCATCACCGACGGCCAGGGCCGCACGGTGGATTTCAAGAACGCGGTCATCATCATGACGAGTAACATCGGCTCGCAGTTCATCCTCGACGACGCGAACGCCGAACAGCGCGAAGCACGCGTGATGGAGGCGCTGCGCGGACACTTCCGTCCTGAGTTCCTCAACCGCGTGGACGAGACGATCATCTTCGACCGACTGAGCGACGCGGACCTCACACAGATCGTCGGCATCCAGCTCGTGCGTCTCGAAAAACGCCTTGCGGATCAGAAGCTCACGCTCGTCGTCACCGACGCGGCAAAGAAACACCTCGGCGAGGCAGGCTATGACCCCGTGTACGGTGCGCGTCCGCTGAAGCGCGCGATCCAGCGCGACCTGCTCGACCCGCTCTCGCTGGAAATCCTCTCGGGCACATTCCGCGAGGGCGAGACGATCACCGCAGACGCGAAGGGCGGGAAGATTGTGTTTCACAAGTGAGGAGCGAGGCGCGGGAAAGCAGTTCGGAACTTTGGAGCGTCTGAAAAAATGCCGTGGCCGCGGCACAAGAATCGGGGGCGCCCCCGCCCCGAGGATCAACTTGGGGCGAGGAAGCCCCTGATCCTTGAAATCACTGCACCAGCCCTGTCTCGCACACACCTTCCTTGGCGCGGCGCGATTTGCTGCTAGGAAGGCATCACTCCCTGCGGGCACACACCAGCCGGACACTTCCATGAAACAATCCTCCCCTGCCAAACTCACACGCCGCCTCTTCACATGCCTCGCGCTCGTTGCCGCTGCTTTTCACTTTGTCCCGGCACACGCCGCGGACTCTCCGCCCGCGCACAAGCCGCGTGTCGCACTCGCGGGCGATTCGACGGTGACCACGACCGCAGGCTGGGGTGCGGCATTTGAAAAGCTGCTCGGTGCGCGCGGTGAATGCATCCAGCTTGCGGGCGGCGGACAGAGTTCGAAAAGTTTTCGCGACTCGGGTCGCTGGGCCAAGGTCATCGAATCAAAGCCGGACTACGTGCTGATTCAATTCGGTCACAACGACATGCCCGGCAAAGGGCCGAATCGCGAGACGGATCCGGCCACGACGTATCCCGAAAACCTCGCGCGATTCGTGGACGAGGCGCGCGCCGCGGGAGCCGTGCCGATTCTCGTCACCTCGATGGCGCGGCGGACATTCGATAATGGAAAGATCCGCGGCGAACTCGCGCCGTGGGCGGAGGCAGCGAAGAAGGTCGCCGGGGAAAAGAAAGTACCGCTCGTGGATCTCTTTGCGCGCAGCATTGCGCTGCTGGAGAAAATCGGCCCCGAAGCTTCCGCGCCTTTCGATCCCGTGACGAAGGATGGCAAGCCGGACCACACGCACCTTTCGCCGAAAGGCGCCGAGGTCATGGCCGGGATCATCGCGGAGGAATTGCGCAAGGTGGAGCCAGCCCTCGGCCAACTGCTCGCGGAATAGCGCGCGCCGATTCTCGATTGGCTTTCACGCACTGGCGTGCTAGGAGGATTCTCCATGGTTTCACGCCTCCTTCTCCTGGCCGTCGTCATGGTCTTCGCCGGCTGCGGCCGCTCGCTGCCGACTTACGAAAAGCCGATCGCGCGCACGCAATTCCAGCGTGTCCGCACGACGGCCTACACCCACACGGAAAGCGATCATTTGAAACACGGACGCCAGACGTGCATCGGCACCACGCTCTGCTCCGGACCAGTCCACAGCGCCGCCGCCGACTGGTCGCGCTGGCCGGTCGGCACGACGTTCCGCATTCTCGATACCGGTGAGATTTGCAAGGTGGACGACATTGGCTGGGCGCTTTCCGGACGCAACACGATCGATCTGTACAAGCCCTCGCGCGGAGCAATGAATGCCTGGGGCACACGGGTGGTGAACATCGAAATCCTGAACTGGGGCGATGACCGCGAAGCCCTCTCCCTGCTCCGCAAGCGCAACAAATTCGCGCATGTGCAGCGCATGGTGAAGGACCTCGACAAGCGCATCGCCTCCGACCGGCACAATCCGGAGCCCGTCACGATCGCCGCATCTGCCGAAGTGCCAGGGCCGGTGATCGGGGCACCAAAGCCTGGCGAGGCTCCCGCCTTGGGAGGACTGCGGGTGCGAAAGGAATCCGGCGCGCGGAATTGATCCGCTCGGCTGACGCCGGTTGACAAAAGGCGCATCAGCGAACCCAAAGCCGATCTGCAAACCAAGCACTGACATGAAGCCCCGCCCGCCGCTCCCGCCATTCACCGAGGAAACCGCACGCCAGAAAGTCCAGGCCGCTGAGGACGCTTGGAATTCGCGAGACCCGGAGCTGGTGTCGCTCGCCTACACCGAGGACACGGAATGGCGTAACCGCTCGGAGTTCCTGAATGGCCGCGCCGCCGTCGTCGCCTTTCTCCACCGCAAGTGGAGGCATGAACACGACTACCGGCTGAAGAAGGAACTCTGGTCCTTTGGCGGCAACCACATCGCCGTGCGCTTCGAATACGAATACCACGACGAGGCCGGCCAGTGGCATCGCGCATACGGCAACGAAAACTGGGAGTTCGACGAACACGGCTACATGAAGCGCCGCTTCGCCAGCATCAACGATCTGCCGATCCGCGAGGCAGATCGGAAGTTTCGTTGGGAGCGCGACACGCTGAAAAGCGCAGCCCCGTCGCCGACTCCCGCAAGCCCGCCATCGCCGCAGGCATTTTTTGAAACCATCAATGCGTTTCAGCGAACCGGCGCATTGAAGGCCGCCGTGGAACTCGGCGTGTTCACCATGATCGGCGCGACGCACTCGACGGCAGCCGAAATCGCCGCCCTGTGCCAATGCCCGGAGCGCGGCATCCGCATCCTCTGCGACAACCTCGCGATCCTCGGCTTCCTCACGAAAGACAGTTCGCGTTACGCACTCACGCCGTCGTCCGCTGCGTTTCTCGACAGGAACTCGCCGGCGTATTTCGGCGATGCGGTGAAATTCCTCCTCGCGCCAGGGCTCACGGAAGCGTTCACCGATCTCGCGTCCACGATTCGCCTCGGACGCCTGCACACGACGGAGCACGGCACCACCGCTCCGGATCATCCGGCGTGGGTGGAGTTCGCACGCGCGATGGGACCGCTAATGGGACCCGCCGCGAACGGCGCTGCCGAACTCGTGCCTCTCGATTCCTCACGAGACACGCGTGTGCTCGACATCTCAGCGAGCCACGGCGCGTACGGCATCGCCTTTGCGAAAAAGAATCCCCGCGCGCATCTCGTTGCGCTCGATTGGGAAAATGTGCTCGCCGTCACAGAGGAGAATGCCGAGTCCGCAGGCATCGCGGATCGCTTCCGCAAAATTGTTGGCAGTGCTTTTACGGCGGATCTCGGCAGCGACTATGACGCTGTGCTGGTGCCGAATTTTCTGCACCACTTCAACATCGCCGAATGCACAGGGTTCCTCCGGCGAGTTCACACGTCGCTGCGTCCCGGCGGGCGCGTGGTCATCGTCGAGTTTGTGCCGAACGAGGACCGCGTCACACCGCCAGCCGCCGCGAGTTTCAGCCTCGTGATGCTCGGCACCACTCCCGAGGGCGACGCTTACACCTTTGCAGAATATCGCACGATGCTAACGGAGGCCGGATTTCAGCATGCCACGCTGCACCCGCTCCCACCCACCGCGGAAAGCGCCGTCATCGCGGCAAAGTAGCGCGGGCTTCGATTTCGAAGGGACACGCTGCACGCTACAGCAACTCCTCGCGATCCACCTCTCCGCGCAGTGAAGGCGGCAGTGCATTCACCCGACCGATGATGATCACGGAGTCACCTTCGTGAAGCACTTCCTCGATGAAGCCGGAGCGCAGCACACTGCCGTCTGCACGCTGCAAGGCGATGACGAGCAGGTGGCCGTCTGACATGTTTTGCAATTCGAGCACGGTCTTTCCGACGAGGTGCGTGTGCCTATGCAGGCGCAGTTCGTCAATCTCCACGCCGAGATGCTTCAGCTCCTCGCTCACGAGGCCGCGGCTGTCGCCGAGGAATTTCATCGTCGCGGGACGCGTGATGCTGTGCGCGATGCGCGTGCCGCCGATGCTGGCGGGCAGGACGACTTCATCCGCACCGGCCTGCTTGAGTTTCTTCTCGGTCGAGGGCTGCTCGCCGCGCGCGATGATTCGCAGATTCCGGTTCAGGTTCCGCGCGGTGAGCGTGATGAAGACATTCAGCGTATCCTGCGGCAGCACGGTCGCGAGCACCACGGCGCGCTCGACATGCGCTCGCTGGAGCGTCTCCTCCTCGGTGGCGCTGCCTTTCACAAAGAGGTAGCCGCTTTCTTCCGCAAGCGCGAGCCGGGCATCGTCGAGATCCACGACGACGAACGGAAACTTCGAGGCGTTCAGTTCATGCGCAAGGATCTGGCCGATGCGACCGTAGCCGCAGATGATCGCGTGATGGCTGATTCCGTCCACCTGCCGGCTTTTTTTGAGTTCTCCAATGGCTTTCATTATTTCTCCTTCGGTGATGAATCGGATGACTTCGCCGATGACGAATACGACGGCACTGGTGCCGCCGATGATGACGAACATGGTGAAAATTTTTCCGCCGGCAGTGGTGAGCGGATGCACCTCGCCGTAGCCCACGCCGAACATGGTGATCACCACCATGTAGATCGAATCAACCAGATTCCACCCGTAGATGAGATAGCCGCTGACGGCGACGCAGAAGACCGCCGCAAGAAAAAGCAGGCTCCGCCGGAACTTGCGAAAGATGCCGCCCTTTACCGGAGCGGCCATGAACGGGTGATAGTCATCCGGGATCGGGAAGCTAGTGAGCCACGCACCGATGGCGAGGAAAAGCGCAGCGCACGGCGTTGAAAATGCGGAAGCTTGCTTAAGTCGCCGCAGGAGTTTCTGGCGGCGTGAACGCGCGCACCACTTCCGCAAGGAGCTTCGTGTCCATCTCCACGAGATGATTCGACTCTGGAAAAACTCCGTCATTCACCTCGGCGACATACTCACTGAACGCCGCGACGCGCTGCTGCTGGAGGCGGCGGTTCTCCTCGAAGAAATTGCGATACGCCTTCGCATGGCGCGGCGGGCGCTCCCCGTAATCGCCGAGGATGTCGTCGGAAAAAAGGAACTGCGTGTCGCATCCGCTGCCGGAGCCGAGGGACATGAGGAGCATCTTCGTCCGAGATGAGAGAAAGCGCGCGAGATTGTGCGGCACCACTTCGATTTCCGCCGCGTACGCACCGGCGTTCTCAAGTTCCTTCATGCGACGATGCAGTTCCTTTGCTTCCTCTACGGTCTTGCCGATCGCGCGATAGCCCGTCCACGTCACATGCCGCGGCACGAGGCCGAGATGCCCGACGACCGGAATCCCCTCGCTCGCCATCGCCGAAATGATGAATGGACTCGCCGAGCAATAGACCGAACTCGCGCCTGCCTCCAGCGCACGGAAGGCGACGCGGATCGCCTCCTCCGGCGACGCAAGCCCGTTCGGCGTGGCGGCGGAGAGAAAGCTCTCCGGAGCCGCTGCGACGAGCAGCGGCAGGCGTGCCTGCGACTCGGGCGAATCGAAACTGCAGCTCATCAGATCCACACCCGCCGCTGCCGCTGCCGCTGCCTCGTCGGGAGACTTCACATGGATGTGCGTGAGGCAGCGTTTCCCCTTGAGCTGCTGCAGATCGTGAATGGTGTACTTTTTGCGAGCGCGGAGCATGCGCCTGCATTAAGCCCGACGCAGGGCGAACTCAATCGCGTTTGCAGGCTAACGGTCCGCAAGCAATTCGTTGGGCTTGCTCCACCGCACGCGCGCGAGCTGCAGTTCGCCGCTGTTGCCGGCCTTCGGGCACCACGAACCGTCGGTCACCCACGACTCGTCTGCGCTCACGTTTGCGATGCCAAAGTTGCCCATCATCGGCACCATGTCCGCCGCATTCACGCCGTCGCCGATGAGCGGCAGCACGACGCGCTCGGTGGCACGGATGAGCCGCAACGATTTCACATCCACCTGCGCGACCCACAATGGCGCGCGCCAGCGCATCACATTCACATTCGTCGCGTCCTTGCGCGTGTACACGAGGAAGAGCCCGCCGGAATGCGCGAGCCAGTGCTGCTGCGTGGTGGACATCGCGAGCGGTTGGCCGTCGTCCCAAGCCCACGCCTGCTGCGGCTCGTAGTTCAGCCCGTCGTCGCTCACCGCGACGTAGCCATGACTGTCCTCCGCGCGGATCGTGAGGTAGAAACGCCCGCCAAATCGCGTGAGTGACGGCTCCAGCAGACCGCGGCCTTTCGGATTCGTAAGCTCGGGCCCGGTTTGCGTCACGAGCATCTCCTTCCCATCGAATGAACACCGCACGCCACACACCGCACGCGGCCTGCCCTTCACGCCGAAGGTGAAGCTCATCATCACATCGCCATCCGGCATCACCACGCGCTGGCCGCAGTTGTTCGAGTAAATGGAACTGCCGCGCGGATCGTCCCACACGAGCTTGTGCCGCGCGCCCCATGTGCCGTCCTTCCACACCGCATAGATCGGCCAGCGCGCAGGCTGCTCGCGATCGAAGCGGTTCGTCTTGTAAAAAACATTGTGCCCGAACGCGAGCACGCTGCCGGTCTTCGGATGAAACTCCGGCGTCACATCGCACACGCCTTCGTGCCCGCCGGATTCCTGCGGCACCCAGCCGAGCGGCGGCGCGGGCTGGAACGTGGCCCATGTCTTCCCGAGATCGTCCGACGTCGTGCAATGCACCGGCCCGAAGAAATCCGAACCCTTGATCTCCTGCAGCGTCATGAACGCCTTCTTCCCCACCATGCACGCGCGCGGATGAAACCACGTCCCGCCCTTCACCGGCGGCGCAGGCACGACGGTCTTCTCGATGGACGCAATTAGCGACGGCTCGGCGGCGATTCCCCGCATGCGGCTTTGCAGGGCCGCGAGACTCGCGGCTTGGATGAATTGACGGCGGGTGATGTTCATTGGGCCGAGTGGCGTGCAAAATGGATTTTACTGCGAAGCGCACAGAGGTCACGACGGAAATAATCGCCAAGCCCCTGCCCGCCCGCCTCCCTTTCGTGTTCTTCGTGCCCTTCGTAGTTCAACCGGCGCCGCACCGGTTCCGGCTTCCCATGCACGCGTCACGCCGACATTCTCCCCCGATGCTCCGACCCCGCATCGCCCGCCGCTCGTTCCTGAAAAGCACGTCCACCTTTGCCGCCGCATCGCTCCTCGCGCCGCTCATCCGCGCGCACTCGGCAAATGCGAATGGCAAGCTCATCGCCTACGTCGGCACCTACACATCACCGCTGAAAAACATGCGCCCGACGCAGGTGGATCTTCCTCCGGGAAATGGCCGCGGCATTCACATCTTCGAGGTGAATCGCACGACCGGCGCGATGACTCCGCTCGTCGTTCACGAGATGGGCACGAGCCCGAGCGCACTCCTTTTCAATGCCGACCGCACGCGCCTCTTTTCCGCGAACGAAACGGAATTCGCCGGCGGTGAGGAGGCTGGCTCAGTCACCGCATTCTCCGTAGATCCAAAGGACGGCTCGCTGAAGATCGTCAACGCCGTCAGCTCCGGCGGCAAGGGGCCGACGCATCTCTCGCTGCATCCGTCGGGGCAGTTCGTCTTCGTCGCCAACTACTTCGGCGGCTCCATCGCCGTGATCCCCATTTTGCCCGACGGCACGCTCGGTGCGGCGACCGATGTGAAAAAGGACGCCGGCACCGTCGGCCCGAAAAAGGCGACGAATGCACCACCCGGCAGCTTCGCCTTCAGCGGACACGACCAGACGCACGCACACATGATCGAATCCGATCCCGCGGGACGCTTCGTGCTGCATGTGGACCTCGGCCTCGACCAGATCATCATTTGGAAATTCGACGCGCAGCGCGGCACACTCACGCCCACCGACGCCACCGTCACCCTCCCGGCCGGCGACGGCCCGCGACACTTCGCCTTCCATCCGAATGGCCGCTGGTTCTACTCCATCCAGGAGGAAGGCTCCACCATCGCGCTCTTCGACTACGACGCTGGAAAGGGCCGCCTCGCCTCGCGTCAGACGATCTCCAGCCTCCCGCCCGGCTACGCTGGCAGCAATTTTTGCTCCGAGATCCTCGTCTCCGCCGACGGCAAATTCGTCTATGGCGGGAACCGCCTGCACGACAGCATCGCCATCTTCGCCATCGGCGCGGACGGCACGCTCACCTTCACCGCCGAGGAATGGACCCACGGCGACTACCCGCGCAGCTTCGCCTTCGATCCCACGGGAAACTTCCTCTATTGCTGCAACCAGCGCGCCGACCACGTCGCCGTCTTTCGCGTGAACAAGGAAACCGGCGCGCTGAAATTCACCGGCCACTACGCCCCGGTCGGCAACCCTTCGAGCATCGTCTTTCTCGACCTCGCGAAATAGCGCGCAACGGGTTCACTCCTTCGGCGGCCACACCTTGCCCGCGAGTTCCGGCGGCAATTGCGTCGGGTCCTCGGGATAGATGAGCGACAGGTCCATCTTCGATTTCGAGCCTTGCAGGAATTCGAGTTCCTCCGGCGCGCCGATGATCAGCCAGAGCGTCTCGGCCTCCGTGTCGTTGAACACCTGCCGCAACTGATCCGGCCCCACGAGCACACCGCCATATTTCGGCACCGTGAGCGTCTCGCCACCCACGCGCATCCGTCCCGTGCCTTCGAGCACAAAGTAAAACTCCTCCGTGCGGATGTGTTTGTGCAGCGTGTTTGCGCTCCCCGGCGGCATCCGCCACAAACGCGCACCCATGTTCTCGCTCCCCGTGCGTTCGAGAAAATCCGCGTTCGGGATTTTCATCAGGTTCGACGGACGCCACTGCAAATCCCCCGGCGTGATGAGGGTGTAACCGCTCACTGGCTTCATACGCCCAACCTACTTCACCGGATCCGCATTCCAAATCTTGAGGTCGTCGAAGAACCCATCCTTCCCCATGCAGCCAAATTCCACCTTCGACTTCGTCGCGTGCGCGATGCCGGGGGATTGCAGATAGGCGACCGCCTTTCCATCCACGGAGGCCCGCATCGCGTCGCCCACCGTCTCCAGCGAAAAGGTGTGCCAGTTCTCCGTGTCGAGCTGCACCGGGAAGGTGACGTTCTTTCTCCCGGCGGGCTGCGGCGGTTCGCCGGTCGCGCCGTCGGGCCGCGCCACTGCGAGCCCCTTCTGGTCCACGAGCATCACAGACGTGGCCGAGATGCGCGCCATGCAGAGGTGCCCGTAGTGCGAGCCGTTGAACTTCCGGTCGTCAAACTCCGCCGTGACGGACTGCGCACCGCCGAGCTTGAAGCGGAATTCAATCACGCTGTCCTTCGTCGGAATGTCGTTTCCGATCACCGCCTGATGCCCCTTCACCGCCGGCTTCGCCTTCGCACCCGCCGTAGCCTCCACCGCCGGAGCATCGAACCGCATCTGCGTCCCCTTCAGCGCCCCCTTCTCGACGGAAAAAGTCGGCACCACGATGGCCCAAGCCTTCCCCAGTTCCGCGCCCGCGAAGTCATCCGAGAAAAGCAGCTCCTTCTTCTTGGCAATCGCCTGCGCAGGGATGGCAGGCAGCTTCGGCGCTTCAGCGGCAAAGGCGGTGGCAGTGACAATGATGAGCGGGGCGAGGAATAGGCGCATGGGATGATGATGTAGGGAGTAAAGCGATGCGACCGCCGAACCTTTGCTCTCACCGTCACTCACGGCTCACGCGGCTCCGCCGCAAGGAGCAACGCGTCCACATCGAGCGGGTCGGAAAACATCGCCAGCCCGCCGTCCGGCGTGCGCGGCCAATCTTCTATCGGGCGATCCCAATACAGTTCCACGCCGTTGTCGTCCGGGTCGCGCAGATACAGCGCCTCGCTCACGCCGTGATCCGCCGCGCCATCGAGCGGGATGCCCGCCGCCACCAGCCGCCGCAACGCATCGCCCAGCT
>JBDSAR010000261.1:0-4010 GCA_039922035.1 Chthoniobacteraceae bacterium | reverse complement strand
GCAATTTTGCCGGAAAGAGTTTCGGTCATTCGAGAAATGGGCGCGGAGTGTGTGGGCGGGCGCGAAAAAAATCAACAGGCGGTGTGGGGAAATGCGGAGGGCGAGTGGAGCGCTGGCGTCTCGCCGGCAGTCGGCGGCGGCACGCCGCAAAGACACGAAGCAGGCAGTGCGTGTGAATTTCGACACGCGCAGCGCGCGCAACCTTGTTCCGAGCTAAGACGCAGGGAACTGTCGGCAGGACGCCGGCGCTCCACGGCTGCGCCGCCACTCACACACCACTTCGTCATTCGTCATTCCATCAGCCCGCCTCCTGCTGTCGGCGGCTGCATTTTCGGAAACAGCCTTCCCGTGCGGGCGATGTGCGCGCGGTAGGCTTCGCCATGCGTGGCGAGCAGGTAGGCTTCCTCGTCGGCGGCCTTCAGCCACACGCAGACGAGGTGAAAGGCGAGCAGCACGAGCGAACATGCGGTCGGCAGCAGGCACACCACACCGGCGAGCATGACGACTTGCAGCGCGTAGATCGGATGCCGCACGCGCGCGAACGGACCGGTGGTCACGAGTACATTTTTCTCCTGCTCGTTCACGCCGATGCGCCACGCACTGCCCATGATCGCGTAGCACCACAGCGTGCCTGCGTAACCGGCGGCGACGAGGGCGAGGCCGGTGAGCATCACCGCGATGTGCATCATGCGCGGGCACAGTCGCACGAAGGCCCACACATTTTCACCACCGACAAAAAACGGCTGCCCGACCCACGCAGCGATCACCAGCATCCAGCCGAGCCAGAGCACGCGCTCCTTTCCGGTGCGAGGCGTCATGTTTGGCGAACGCCCGATCTGCTTTCTCACCCGGCGGGCCTGGATGAGCACGCCCGCCCAGTAAATCAGCCCCGAACCCGCGACGACTGCCTTGCGGAGCAGGAGTCCGTCAATGGCCATGACTTTGCGAGCGACCCGCGCGGATCAGCCGCTGCAGTTCGATGACCCAGTGCCGCTTCACGCTCTTCCACACATCCGCGCCGAAGATGATGCCTTCCGGATTTTCGATGTCCTTGGGCGCCGAGGGATTCGAACTCGGCACGTAGTTGTTAATCCAATCGATCGCGCGCGGGTCTGACAGAAAGCGGTCGGTGTCGGGCGTTTTGCCGTGGGTGAGAAAACCGCCGGTGGGAAGCTGGACGTTGCGCACCCTTGCGCGGCCGAGGGCGTGGTAGTGATTTGAAGGGCCGTAGCCGAGGTAGTCGCCGCCGAGCACATCGAGGCCGAGATAAAATCCCGTGAACTCCTCGACGGTGTCCGGCACGGAGCGCAGCGAGAACATCATGTCCCACTGGTTCGGGAGCACGCGCGTCATGCCGCCGCCGCCGAGTGCCGCGACGTAGGAGACTTTCAGGCCGACGACGGGACGCTTTTTTCCCGTGAGCGGGTCGGTGATTTCCGTGCGCTCCTCGGGCTTCCACGTGAGCGGGCTCCACACAGCGAGATGGTCGGCGGTCTGCCCCGCAAGAAGCTGGAGCGTCTTCACTGCCTGAAAGGAGCCCTGGCTGTGCCCGAGGATCATCGGCTGCATGCCCTCGCGCTCATAGAACCACGCGACGATGCCCGCGAACATCTCCGCGTCGTAGTAGCAACTGATCGTGTAACCGCCCGAACCCGGGAGCCGGACGGCCTTGTCCGGGTAGCCCATGCCGCCGAGGAATCTTGAGAACGATTCCATCCGCCGCTGCACAGGAGCGATGCCGCCGTGGATGCTGATGATGCGCGGTGCGGGCGCACCGGCGAGCACGTTGCGCACGTCGGACTCCGTCACGCGTTCCGGGTTCAGGGAAAGGATCCGATTTTCCCGCTCACGCGAGAGATGCGTGGAGACGGTGCCGGTGGTCACGCCGATCTCCGCGATGCGAGCGGGATCGGCCGCAGGCAGATCGTATTTCGCGCAGCCTGCCGCGCCAAACAACGCGGCGGATGCCAGCGCTACGCTGAAAAACACGTGCTTCATTTTACGTCCTCCAGCCCGCGCACTGCCGAAGTGAACCGCTCGCGCAACGCAGAAATCTGCGGCCGGGAAAAGACCGCTGTGCGCCAGGACATCGAGAGATTCACCCCCTTGCCGAAGGTCGTGGCCGAGAGCACGAGCGGTGTCACGGGGCCGGTGGACACAGTCCGGAGATAGTCCGACGGCTGCATCGCTGCTGGTTCCAACGGAAGTGTTGTGAGATTCATATTCGTGAGCCCGCCCCAAAGCGGATAGTTCTTCGGATAGAACCGCCGCCGCTGGTTCGTCGAGAACAAAGACATGAGCCGCAGCACGAGCCGCATCTCGGATTCGTTCGCAAGATAGAGCGCGCCGCGCTTGAAGCGGCGCGTCTGGCCGGCGATCGAGCGCGCCAGTTGCGCGATGCCTGCGGCCTCGGCGATGCCGCACGTGACGGAAAATCCACCCAGCACGAGGCCGAAGCTGCCGTCACCCACGATGCCCAGATCCCGCCGCGCATTCACGATGCAGCCGAGCGAAATGCAGTCGCGCCCCGGACGCCGCCCGGCTTCGCAAAGCGGCGCAAGCGAGTGCATGAGCAGCGCGAGGAGCAGATCGTTCACCGTCACATCCAGTCTCTTCCCGGCGGCGATGAGCGCGGCGAGATCCCCGCTGCCGAGGGTGAAAAGCTCGAGGCCATTTTCAAAATCACCGCGATCCGTGCCATCCGGACGAATCGCCGTCCTCATCGCTCGAAACTGCGAGGGCACCGCCAGCAGCTTCCGCAGCGGGCGCAGCCAGCGTCCCGCGCCACGCACCGCCGGTGCCGTGTGGCAATCCCACCGCCCGCGCCGCGCCGGCTCACCGCGGCCCGCGTAATCCGAGACAAACTCGCACGCGAGCCGGACGATCGGCTCCGCATCCGCGATCGCGTGGAAATAGACGGTGCCCAGCCAGAACGAATCGCCACCTCCGACATCGCGCACGGCGAAAAAACGGAACGGCGTGAACCCGGCGCGGCGATCGAACCGCAGGTTAATCTGCCGTTCCATCTCCGCACGCAGCGCTTCGCGGGCATCCGCACCGCCGTCGCATACGGTGAGTTCGACCGACGCGGATCCGCCGCAAAACTCAAACGCGCGGCCCTTCGCATCCATGCGCAGCCCGGTCAGCCCGCGCTCCTCCAGCACCCGTGCGAGCGTGCGTCGCAGCCGCTCCGCATCGAGCGCCGCCGGCACGCGAGCGACGTGCACCGCGTTATACGCGTGCATTTCATCCCACAGCAGCATCGTGCGCTGGAAAGTGTTGAAGCGGCCCGGCAAAGACATTCCGGCGAGCCTGCCGGAGTGAAGCGCGCGGTTCAATCGCGACGTTCAGCGAACGCGACCCGGACGCTCCGCAGAAACACATGGACAGCCGCGCGAGCCCCGCACTGTAATGCCCAAAGAAACAGCGCCGATCAAAATAGACGCTGTGCCGACGCGCACCCTCCATTCTCCAGTGCGCCGACTTTCATCCTCATCCCCTCACCCACTCATCATGAACAAACGCCGCACCCCCGCATCCATCACCCGTCGCACCTTTCTCCACACCGCAGCCGCCGCCACGGGCGTGCTCGGCTTCCCCGCCATCCTCCGCTCCGCATCGCCGGGCGGGAAGCTCAACATCGCCATCATCGGCTGCGGCGGGCGCGGCGCTTCGGACATGGCGGGCGTGGCGGGCGAGAACATCGTCGCGCTGTGCGACGTGAACCAAAAGAACCTCGATGCCGCCGCGGCAAAGGCACCGGGCGCGAAGAAATTCACCGACTTCCGGCTGATGTACGAGGGACTGAAGGACTCCGAGTTCGACGCCGTTGTCGTCGCCACCACCGAGCACACGCACGCCTTTGCCACGCTGCCTGCGCTGCGGCGGAAAAAGCACGTCTATTGCGAGAAGCCGCTCACGCGCGATGTGCATGAGGCGCGCATCGTCACCGAGGCCGCGAAGGCCGCGGGCGTCGCCACGCAGATGGGCACGCAGATTCACGCCACGAA
>JBDSAR010000260.1:0-9059 GCA_039922035.1 Chthoniobacteraceae bacterium | reverse complement strand
TGGCGATGATTTTTTCCACGTCCTGGAACTGCGGTTTCCAGCCGAGTTCGGCGCGGACTTTTTCCGAGCCGGCGATGAGGCGCGGCGGGTCGCCGGGGCGGCGCGGCTTTTCGAGGACGGCGATTTTCTGGCCGGTGACCTTTTCGCAGGTGGCGATGATTTCGCGGACGCTCGTGCCGCCGCCGGTGCCGAGGTTGTATTTCGCGCTCTGCGGGGCGGTGAGGGCGAGCATGTGCGCCTGCGCGAGGTCGAGGATGTGGATGTAGTCGCGGATGCACGTGCCGTCGGGCGTGGGGTAGTCGGTGCCGTAGATTTCGACGTGCGACTTCTGGCCGAGCGCGACTTTGAGGACGTTCGGGATGAGGTGGGTCTCGATGCGGTGGTCTTCGCCGAAGGTCTCGCTGGCGCCGGCGGCGTTGAAGTAGCGGAGGGCGACGTAGGTGAGGCCGTGGATTTCGGAATACCAGCGGAGGATTTGCTCGAAGATGAGTTTGCTCTCGCCGTAGGGGTTGATGGGTTTTTGCGGGAGCGTTTCATCAATGGGCATGCGCTCGGGGACGCCGAAGGTGGCGCAGGTGCTGGAGAAGACGAGGCGCTGGCAACCGGCGGCGTGCATGGCGTCGAGGAGATTGATGCCGCCATAGACGTTGTTGCGGAAATATTTCGAGGGGTTCGTCATGCTCTCGCCGACGAGGGCGTTCGCGGCAAAGTGCATGACGGCGTCGGGCTGCACGTCTTTCAGCGCGACCTCGATGTCGTGGCGCTGCTGGAGGTCGCCGACGATGAGTTTTGCGCGCGGGTCCACGGCGGATGGATGGCCTTCGGTGAGGTTGTCGAAGACGGTGACGGTGTGGCCGGCGTTGATGAGGTATTCGACGCAGATGCTGCCGATGTAGCCGGCTCCGCCGGTGACGAGGATTTTCATGGGCCTCGCTCTAGCAGGGAGCGTGCTTGTTGTGAAGCTGCGAGGTACGACTGCTCACGGCTGTGACTGGTGTTCCGCTCACGAGCGATCCCCGGAAAAACGGAAGACCATTCATCATCCACCGGGGGAAGGCGGCCGTCAGGGTGCCTTTTCCCCGGTGAGGCGTGGGACCACGCGGAGGCGCCAGTCGGGTTTTGTGAAGCGTGAGTTGGCGCGGTATTCGAGGAGTTTGCTCATGGGGAAAAGCAGCACGCCGGGGAGTCCGCGGGCGTTGATGCGGATGTCGTAGTCAATCTTGTCCTCGACCATCCAGATGCGTCCGCCGCCGTACATCGAAAAGCCGTTGCCCTCAATGATGAGGTCCTTGTTGGTGAGGATGCCTTCGTCCATGGAAAATTTCGCGGTGGCCTTGCGCGCGCGGCTGATGCCCATGCCGGGGACGATCTTGTTGAGAATGTCACTGAGCGGCCCGAGGAACGGGATGGCGAAGACATTTCCATCGGTAACTGACACCTCGCCGTCGCCGCGCATCGTGACTGCGGCATCGCCTTTGCCGGTGAAAGTGCAGGTGCCGTCGAGCTTCCCCTTCGAGTCGTCGAAGCCGAAGTAGAGCTTCGAGAGTTGCGCAAAATCCACGCCGGCGAGGGCGATGGTCGCGGTGTGGCCGGGCCTGGCCTTCTGGACCGAGACGTCGCCATCCGCCGAGATCGTGCCGCCGAAGAGTTCGCCGCGCACGTTGGTGAGTTTCAGGCGCTCGTCGGTGAAGAAAAGATTTCCGTGCATGGTGGCGAAGTGGAGATCCTTTTTGCAAAAGGTGTAGTCCATGCCGCCGGGTGCGTCCGCGATGACGGTGAGGCGCGTCTGCGTGCCGCCTTTGCGCGGATCGAGAGTGCCGTCGAGCCGGAGCACCGGCGGCTTTTTTCCGAAGCGATAGGGCCTGATGTCCTGCACGAGGTCGGCGTCAATCCACTGTGCGACTTCGACGGGGTGCAGGGTGGTCCGCACATCCTTCAGACTGTAGAGGCCGGTCTTGAAATCCACGGCGAGGCTGCCTTTGCCGGAGCCCTCGGTGCGGTTCACCTCGAAGGTGTCGAGCGTGAGCACGCGGCCATCGTAGCGGAAGTGCGCCTCGGCATTGCGCGCCTCGACTCCGCGGTAGATCGTGCGGCCGAGCTTGAGAGCGCCGCTGACTTCGCTTCCGTCGTAGCGGAAAGTGGTCTCCAGATTGCTCGCATCAACGCCGCGGATGGTCGTGCGCCCGAGCTTCAGGGTGCCGCTGGTCACCTTGCCATTGTAGCGGAAGGTCACCTCGGCACTGCTTGCATCGCCGCCCTGGTAGGTGGTGCGGCCGAGCTTGACATCGCCGGCAGCCGAGAGCGTATCGAGGCCTGGCGCGGAGCCGCGGGCGCTGAGGGTGATGCGCGGCGGTTCGAGGAATTTCACCTGCGCGAGCTTCGCGCGGGTCTCGGGATCGAACAGCGGCGCGAGGGTCTGCGGCGAGAAGTTGCTGTCGAGGCCGAGGCGGAAGTCACCGGTGCCCGCGGCGTCGTAGTCCTGCTGCGCATTGCCGGTGATCTCGTCGCCGTTTTCCTGCCGCAGCGCAAAGTCGCGCACCGCCCAGCGCTGGCCGTCCCACGACACGTCGGCGCTCAGCGATTCAAAGCGCACGCCGCCGTAGGAAAAATTCCCGACTCCCGCGTGGCCGAGCACCTGGAGCTTCGGCGGCGAGCGGTGGCCGGTGCCGAATTCCACGTGCGCCGTGAGATCGAGCCGCGGTGGAAAGGGGAGCGTGAAATCATTGAGCGTGCCCACATTCGCAGAACGCAGCAGCGTCGGCAGATCGAGGCTCGAGCGCAGCCGGATTTCCGCGATGCGCGTGCGGGGATCGAAGCTGCCAGAGGCCTGCAGGCGGCCCTTCGCGTCCACGGCTTCGAGGCGCTGGAGCAGCAGCACATTGTTCTGCCAGATTGCGGAAAGCGCGAGCGAGGTGAGCGCATAGCGTCCGCGGCGGATTTTCCCGGCGGAGAGATCCGCCTCCACCACGATCTGCTCGGGATGCCCGAGGTCGCCGCTGAAATGCACGGTGAGCGCGGGGGCGCGTGACTCAAACTGCAGCTTGCCGAGTTCGTCCACGAGGGTCTCCGCGAGGCCGGTGCCCGTGCCTTCCTTGTCTTTTGCAAGCGAGAACCCCGGCGGCACGAGCAGGCTGCCGCTCGCGCGCACATGGATGCCGGAGACGATCGCATCGAGCCGCGTGACCTGCACCTGGTCGGGCGGGAAAAGGATGCGCGCATTCAGCCTGTCCACGCGCACCGCGGGGCCGAAGGGATTTTTTGCATCGAGCGGCACGCGCACGGTGGTGTCCACGAGCGTGAGCGCATCGAGGAACGGCTTCTTCTTCGCCATGTTTGCGTAGTTCGCCTCGATCACCATCTCGTTCATGTGCGCGATCACGCGGTTGCGCGCGGGCGAGTCGTAGAATTTCACGTCCTTCGCCACGAGGCCGCGGAAGGGCCGCACGGTGAGCCGGGTGAAGGAGACCTCCACGCCATGCTTGCGCACCTCCTGCACGACCCATTCGCGCCACGATTTCGTGAGGCCGCGATTGTACAGGTAGCGGCCGCCGATTCCCGCCGTGAGCAGCAGGAGGAGAAAGAGGATCTGCAGGAAGCGCCGCACGCCGCGAGCATTCCGCGAAGTGCGCGGCATCGCCAACCATTTCTGGCGTCGCCCGGATTGCGAACGCCATGTTTTGGGTCACGCAATGACGCGAAGACGCGAACGGGTTTCGCAGCGTTTCTTTGCGCCATCGCGTCCTTGCGTGACGAAAATCCTGAGCGGCTTGGATTCGGAGCCGGTGCATTTTTCGCGTGGAAAAATGTGCACGCTGGCTGAAATCACGCACGGTTCACCGTGCTGCGATGCCGCAAAAATCTTCGCCGCCAGAGGGAAAACACGATTGAAAAATTGAATGGCATTCGCAATGCTACGGTCACACGTCCGATGATAACGCCTAATTGTCGGGAACGCCTCACGGCTTCGGATTTCGAATTCATCGCCGGCACGCTCGGTGCCGGCCGGAACAACGCCGCGACGCTCGGGGAACTCCTCACGGACTCGGAAATGCGCGACACGATTCTCGACAGCGAGAACCTTTTCCAAGCCGTGCTCCAGAGCGACTCGCAGCTCCGCATCTCGCCGCAGTGCTACTTTTACATCCTGCTCCGGCATGTGCTGAAGGAGCGCGGCATCGTGAACCGCGAGACGTGCGACTACCTCGCTTCGCTGCTGGAAACTTTCTCCGTCACCGAGCGGATGCGTGCGCCGGGCGGCGCGGGGCACGGGACGCAGCAGTACGTGAGTGACCTGCTGATCGCGCTGCAGAAGGCGTCGCATTCGCAGGCGTTCCTGCTGCGCGCGCACATCGGGAACTACACGCTGTTCATCTCGGGCGTCTTCCACGAGCGCCTCGAGAGCCGCAGCCGCCGCGGCGGGCCGGACATCCAGTTTTTCGAGGGCGTGGGCGCGGCGAATTTCCAGTCTGCGGCGTCGCATCCGTTCGCGCGGCAGCAAGCGCTTTCGCCGGTGTTCGAGGAACTCAGCGAGCGCTTCCACGATCTGCGTCTCGCGCTGAACGAGACCGCCGAGCGCCACCTCCACCTCGACGAGCCGCCGCCATTCATCCTCTCATGACCACGCTCTTTGCCGAGATCACGCGACTCCTCGAACGGACGTACGCCGCGAGCGGCGTCGCGCTGGAGGACTGCCTGATCGGCAGCGAGCGCTGCGCGCATCTCACACGGCTCGCCGGTGCGCAGGCGCGGGAGCTGAGCGAGATCGCGCGCACCTTCCTGCGCCACAGCGGGGAGAATCTTTTCATCGGGATCTACTACTCGAGCTGGCTCATCGAGCAGCTCGAGCATCACGACCCGCGGCGCGGGCTGAGCGATTCGAACATCAGCCACATGATCGCGTTCGTGGAGGAGATCGATCACGCGCTGCATGCGGCGCTCGCGTTCCAGCGCGGCGAGCGCGACATCGCGGCGGAGGACTTCGCGCGGAACCTCGAACTCCAGGCGCGCGTGGACACGTATCTCGTGCTGCTGCTCTTTGTGGCATTCTTCCGCAAGACGCAGCGCATCTCGCGGACTGATCGGCGCTGGCTGCGCTTCCATCTGTTCCAGCGCGAGAATCCGAATGCCTTTTCCGATCCGAACCTGCGAGGCCGATACATGGAGACGATGGAGCTGGCCGCGCAGTACACGCGCATGCTCGACGCGCTGAACGCCGCGCGCCGCGTGGACGAGATCCGCATCTTCCATGCGCTCGACTACGCGGGGAAAAAGGAGCGCATCCTGCAGCTCAGGGCGCCCGGCGAGGCGTCCGAATAAGGCGGCCCGCGCCGCTTACTTCCCAGGGGCCGCGCTTTTTCCGAGCACTTCCGCCACCGTCTCGGAAAACTGCTGGCGGCGGAAGGGCTTGTTGATCACGCGGGAGATTCCGATGGCTTTCGCCGCCGCGGCATCCACCGCGCCGCCGAAGCCGGTGCAGAGGATGATCGGGATGTCGCGCCGGCGGGCGCGGATGTGGCGGGCGAATTCCACGCCGTTCATTCCGGGCATCGCAAAGTCGGTGATGACGAGCTGCCAGTATTTTGGCTTCGCTTCGAATTCGGCGAGCGCCGCCAGCGCCGATCGGTGCGCGCTGACTTCGTAGCCGAGGCTCTCGAGCGTCCGGCGGGCCACGCTGAGCACCTGCGCCTCATCGTCGGCGAGGAGGATCCGTTCGGCGTGATCACTGATGAGGGGCTGTGCGGCCGGCTTGGCCACGCGCCAGACGGAGGAGCCGGTGATCACCGGGAAAAAGACGCGGAACGTCGTGCCCGCATCCGGCTTGCTGTCCACGGTGATGACGCCGTTGAGCGACTCGATGATTCCCTTCACCACTGCGAGGCCGAGGCCGGTTCCCTTGCCGTGTTCCTTGGTCGTGAAAAATGGATCAAAAATCCGCTGCAGTGTCTGGTCGTCCATGCCCGTGCCGTTGTCCTCCACGCGGAGGCAGACTGCGCGCCCCCTCGGGATTTCGGGGCGCGAATCATCGCCGCCGAAGACTTCGCGCGCGGAGATGAAGATGCGCCCGCCGGTCGCGCCCATCGCCTGCGCGGCGTTCGTGCCGAGGTTCATGAGGATGCGCTGCACTTCCGTGGCATCTGCGCGCACGAGTGGCAGGGATTGCGGGATTTCGGTCACAAACTCGACGGTGGCCGGTGTCCCGGAGCGCAGGAGCTTCAGCGATTCTTGCAGCGCGGGGGCGATGTCGAGCGGCACGGGATCGGTGCGCCGCTGCCGGCTGTAGCTGAGGATCTGGACGATCAGATCCCGCGCCCGCTCGCCGGCGGAGAGGATCGAGTCGAGCATCTCGCGGAGGTCTTCATTCTTGCCGTGCTCCAGACGGGCGAGCTCCGCGTTGCCGAGGATGGCTGCGAGGATGTTGTTGAAGTCGTGCGCGATTCCGCCTGCGAGGCGTCCGATGACTTCCGCGCGCTTGGTCTGTTGCAGCTCGGCCTCCAGGCGTGCGCGCTCCTCCTGCTGCGCGAGCTTGAGCTTCTGCTGCGCGAGCCGCCGGTGGAAGGCAATCCAGGCCAGGAGCGCAACCACGATCGCGATGGTCGCGATCTTGATCATGCGGTACCATTGCGTCTGCCAGAAAAATGGCATCACGTTGAGCGTCACGGAATCGGGCGGCTCCACGGGGTGCCCGTCGGAACCGATGCCGCGGACGAGGAAGCGGTAGGTGCCGGGCGGGATGTCGTAGAATCGGATCACGCGTTCCGAGTCGGAGGAATGCCAGCGGTCGTCCATTCCCTCGAGGCGGTATTCGAAGTCGGCGAACTCGGGCTTGCTCAGCGTGGGCATCGAGCAGCGGATCGTCATGTGCCGGGTGCCGGCGGGGATCGTGATGTTCCCGCGGTTCTGCGGTGTGACGGTGATGAGTTCGCGCTCGGCGCGGATTTCCTCGATGAGCGCGGGGACCTCGTAGTCCGGCGTGGTGAAGCGCTTCGGGTCGAGGGAGGCGACGCCCTTGTGCGTGGCGAACCACAGGCGGCCATCCTGCGCGCGCGCGGCGACCGGCTGGTAGCTGCGGCGGAAGATGTCCGACGCAAGCCCGTCGGAGCGGTTGAAGAGCCGAAGCCCGAGGCGCGCACTTTTCGACACCGTGAATTTCTCGACGGAGGCGAGTTCCAGCCGCACGAGTCCCTTTTCTCCCGCCACCCAGAGCATGCCGGCATCCTCCACGATCGCGGCGGCAGACAGGACGGGCATTCCCTGCTCCTTCCCGAGGATGAGCGGCGCAGCACCGTCGTGCAGGCGGATGAGCCCGGCGTTTTCCACGCCGACCCACAGGCCACCGCCTGACGCGGCGGCAAGGCCGAGGATGTTTGCATTTGGATTCACTCCCGCGATGGGGATGCGCTCGAGGCCGCCGGCTGCGTCGAGCCGCGTGAGCCCCGCGCGTGTGGAGAACCACATGCGCCCCGCCGAGTCCTCGGCGATGTGCCACACGCGCTCGGGCGCGTTTTTTTCAGCGACTGGCGAAAATGCACCGTCACGCCAGGTGAAAATGCCTTTTTCGCAGCCGATCCAGATGGTGCCTTTCGAGTCACGGAACATTGCGCGGACGAGGCCCTTGACCGCCGGGGGCGACTTCACGAGCGCCGCCGTGTCGCCGGTCACGCGGAAGAGCCCCTTGCTGGCGATCGCGGCGAGCACCCCGCCGTCTTCGAGCTTCACCAGCGAGGTCACGCGCTCGCGGATGTTGATGCTGTTGTCGGCGGTGAGGATGCGTTTCTTTGCCACGCCGTTCTCGATCACAAAGAGGCCGTTCCCCTCCGTCCCGGCGAGCACGCGGCCCGGGGCGGCCTCGATCACGCAGTTGACCTGCGCACCCGCGATGCTGCCGGGCCGGCCGAGCGAAGTTGTGAAATCCTGGGGCTTGAAGCGGACGAGCCCCGCTCCCGCAGTCGCGACGAGGATGTTGCGCTCGCGATCCTCCAGCAGACAGGTGACCTGCGGGTGCAGTTCCTCGCGGCCGTGCTCGGGCCGGATCACTCGGCCGTCTGCCATCCAGACGCAGAGCCCGAAACGGTAACCGCCGGCCCAGAGGTTGCCGCGCGAATCCTCAAGGAGTTCGACAGCCCAGCTTCGGAAATCCTCGGGCCGCGGGATGGTCCGGGTGACTTTGCCGGATGCGTCGAAGTGAATGATGTCGGACGTCGAGGCGAGCCAGACGCCGCCGTCGTTCGCGCGCACCATGCCGGACGCGTTCCAGCCCGGGGTGTCCATCGCGTACAGATTCTTCCATTCTCCACCCTCGCGACGCCAGAGCCCTGCGGATGTCGCGGCAATGAGCACGCCCGTGTTGGTGAAGACCGCGCGCAGGGAAGAATCGACCGCGGATTTCCGCTGCGGGGGCGGCGTGACTCCGGAAAATTTTCCCTTGTCGAAGATGAAAAGCTTCTCGTTGCCGAGGAAGGCAATCCTGCCATCGGGTGCCTCGGAGACGCCGACGACGCGCATCGGCTTCCAGCCATCCGCCTCGCCGGCCTCGCGCCAGAGCGAGTCGCGCATTGAGAAAAGGCGACCGTCCGCATTCCCGATCCACAGCCCGCCCGATCGGTCCCCGTGTGCAAACACCCCGTTCACCGGAACCGGGAGGACGCCGTTCGTCGCCCGGTCGGGGAACTTCTTCGCACGCACGCCGTCAAAGCGCACGACGTTGTCGAACACCGCCAGCCACACGTAGCCGTCCGTAGTCTGGGCGATCGACGGCACGTAGGTCGGCATGAGACCGTCTGCCGTCTCCCACACACGCTGGAGAAAATCGCCGTCAACCTTTGCCGAAAATGGGGTGGGATCCTCGGCGCGCGGGGCGACTTGCGCCTGCGCGCCGCCGAGCATGGCCAAGGTGAAGGCGATGAGCCACGCGCGCAGCGGCCACGATCCATTCCTCGCGCGCGTGATCGGTTCCTGGGGCATGTGTGGCTAGCAGAGCGCGGTTTGCGCAAATCGGTAGTGGAGACTTTCAGGGATCGCCATGGTGCCGGTCGCGCCGGTTGGGATCACCCCTCCTTCAG
>JBDSAR010000259.1:0-2494 GCA_039922035.1 Chthoniobacteraceae bacterium | reverse complement strand
CGCAGGAGCGACGAACGCAAATGAAAAACAAACGAACGTGAAGATGAGCAGCGATGTAGCGCCGACGAGTCGTCGGCAAAAAGGCGCGAGAGCAGGAGAGAGGTCCGAAGTCCCGCTGCGCGTGTGCCTGCCTTCGCACGATCCAGGACGCTCATCGGAACCATGAACGCACGGCACAATTCCACGACCCGCAGCAGACCACACATGCGGTGCCGACGACTCGTCGGCGCTGCATTTCATTTCGCCGCTTTCAACGTGATCCACATCGGGCTCGCCCACACGAGTTCGCCGTCCTTCTGCTCGCCGCGCACGTAGTAGTAACTCGTCTTCCCAGTCGTGGGCTGCGGATCGGTCCACTCGACATCACACTGCGCCTTGTCCGGCGTCGCGGTGAAGACTTCCACGTCGTCCTTCACAAAGACGACTTTGGAAAAGGGTGCGGTGCCTTCGAGGTGGATGCGGAACTTCGGCGCTTCCGCCGTCGTGAATTCGTCGCCCATCATGTGCTCGCCGCAGCGGAAGTCCGCGACGATGTTGTCCGTCGCGGCGTACGTGTGGCGCTTTTTCATCGCGGCGACGATGGCCTCGCGTGTGTTTTCCTCGGCGTACACGAGTGCGTAGCTGATGTGCGTGCTGCCGTGATCGCTGCTGCTCTCAAAGCTGAACTTGTAGCCCTTTTGCAGCGCGAGATTCACGAAGCCTTTCGGACGCCAGCCGCCGATGGCGTCATTTTCAGTCGGGCAGCGCGGTGCGCCGGGGCGCTCGTAATTTTGCCGCGCGCCCTGGTAAATCTCGACCATCGGCTCGCGTTCGGCGTCCCAGTCGCGCCAGTCGGTGCCCATGTCCGTCGCGCTCGTGTGCGAGGCGCAGACGCCGTCGAAATGGCGCAGATATTTGTAGAGCATCTGCGTGTCGGGCGCGTGGCCGGGCGTGGCCTCCTCGGTCTTCGGCAGGCGCGGCAGCGTGCGGATGCCACGACGCGCGAAGACGACATTGCGGTGCCCCTCGGGATAGCGCACGGAGCGCTCGTAGGTGTACATCGGGTCGAATGCGCCCGGCAGAAGAAAGGCGTCGGTCGTTTTCTGCGTGAGCCACCATGGATATTCGCGGCCGCCGCCGTTGTCGTGGTCGCCGCAGCCGAGCCAGTCCATCGCGGCAACATCCACGGCGTAGCGCCACATGTCCTCGAGCGGACCATCGTTGCCCCCGTCCCCGGAGATTTCCGTGTGGCGGTGAAATTCGCCGCGCAGGATTTGCAATTCCTTGCCGCCGATTTTCGCGCGGTAGTCGCGGCAGCGCGCGATGTCCGCACGCTCGCCCACGGTCGCTGGTGAAGGCGCGGCATCCTCGGCGGGCGGACTTTTTGCGGCGATCAATTTTGCGGCTTGCGCCGGTGCGGGCGCGGTGAGGCGGCTGACGTAGAGATCGTTGTCGAAAGGATCGCTTCCGGATTCGAGCGACGCATTCCCTGCCCCGGCCTTTTTCACGACGTGCCGATCCTGCCGGTGGTCGGTGCTGTGCAGGATCACGAGCCCTCCCTGCGGCGATGCGAGGACGACGGGCGTGTTGTAGAGCAGGTTGTCCGAATGCGGGACGAGAATCGGACCGACCCAATGATCGCCGTCGAGATACGTCGCCCAATTCAGCCACAGCGAGCCGAGCGGCGAGCGGAAGTCATTCTGCCGAGCGCGAGCGAACAGCCACACGCGGCCCGTGCTGTCGGCGACGATTCGCGCGAGATTGTTGTGTGCGAAATTTTTAGCAGCCTCGGCCTCCTCGCCGGCCTTGCGCGATTCGCCGCCGGGCTCGAGCGCAGGCACCCGGACATTTTTCTGATTCTTGCGTTTCACAGCACCGGGCAGTGCGGACTCGAATCCCGCAGCAGGCTGCATCCATTTTCCGTCCTTCAGCACCGCGAGGCCGATCTGCCGGTCTCGATAGAGGCCGATGCCCTTGTCCTTCACAAGCGCGCCCCAATCCTTGCCCCAAGTCGGGCCGCTCTTTTCCCACGAAACCCACAGCGCGCCATCGCGGTCGTAAGTGAGCGCAGGACGCGCCTCGTAGTCGGGTGTGTTCGCCACAGGCCGCGCCGGTTTCGGTTCACCACCGTGGAACTCCCGCACCCAAACGTCGTAATCGCCTTTGTCATACGTGTCCCACGCGATCGCCACTCTCGTCCCCGGTGTCTTCGTGATGATTTCGTCGGGCCAAATTCGCTTCACCGCAATCGCCGGCGCCCAGCAGTTCCCCTTCTGCGGACTCACCTGCCGCTCGGTGCTCCATCCGTCCTTCGTCCGATGCCGCTCAATTATGCGGAATGTCCTCTCCCGTGCACCCTGCCACGCGACCCACACTTCACCCTGCGAATCCGTCGCGGCGACAGGCCACACGTCGCTCTCGGGTGAATTGGAAATCTGGATCGGCTCGCTGAGTTTCCCGTCCTTCAGCGAGCGCGCCCAGATGTCGAAGTTCGGTTTTCCGTTTTCGGGAAACG
>JBDSAR010000258.1:0-9127 GCA_039922035.1 Chthoniobacteraceae bacterium | reverse complement strand
CGGAGGTATCCCGCGCACTGGAAAGTCCGCGCCCTGCTTGGGGCGTGGCGATTGAACCGGATTACTGGTTCTTTTTCTTCTTCTTCTTGTGCTTGCCACCGACTGCAGCGATTTCCTCGTCGGAAAGGGTGCCGTCATTGTTGGTGTCGAGGGCCTTCACTTCGGGCTTGCCGGCTGCGAAGTCTTTCTTGAGGGCGTCCACTTCCGTGCCGTCAATCTTGCCGTTGGCGTCCTTGTCATACGCGGCGAGGATCTCGGCGCCGCCCTTGTTCTTTTTCTTGCCACCTTTGCCGGCCTGCGCGGGGAGGGTGAATGCGAGGCTGAGAGCCGTGATGGTGAGGATGCTGAGGATACGTTTCATGGTGTGTGTACTGAGGTTTGTTGTTGTTATCTTGAGGAGAGGGCCGCGGCAGCCCCTTGCCCAGAGGAGGGATGCTGCGCTGCGGCCCGTTCCACCCGTTTCATAGCGCGCGCCGGACGGACTGGGACATGAAACTCTGGGAGGATGACGCGCCACCTTCCGGATCCGACGCCGTGAAAGACGCCCAAGCACGGGAATGGGCGGAAAGTTTCGGCCTTCTCTCCCCATGCCATCCTTCCTTGACCTGCGATGCCGTCCCCGAGGATAATTCGGACAAAGCTGTTGACACCCCAGAGCGCCGCTGAGATAGAAAAAACGTTCCCATTCACAACGCCATGGCCGACGAAAACCCCACCTCATCCGCAGACCCGAACGACGAAGCCGACAAGAAGGAGACAATCCGCATCACGCTCCCGCCAAAAACCGAGAGCCCTGTCGCCAAGCGCGAGACGGTGCGGATCAATATTCCCGAGGCCGGCAGCAGCGCCCCGAAGAAGGAGACGTCCAAAGTTTCCCTGCCCGCATCCGGCGTTATGACTCCGCCGCCGATGTCCCGCCCCTCCGCACCGCCGGCACCGCCACCACTTTCCAAGCCCATGAGCGGGCTGACTCCTCCGCCGAAGCCGCCGCCGATGGTCAGCAAACCGACCATCCCGCTGAAGCCTTCGCCATCCGGTGCCATGCCGCCGCCCGCTCCGGGAGGATCCGGCATCGTGGCAAAGCCCGCGTCGCCGAAAAAGGAGACCGCGCGCATCAGCCTGCCGACCGAAGCGCCGAAGAGTTCCGCACCTGCATTGCCCAAGGCGACTGTGAAAATGCAGCAGACGCAACCGCTCATG
This sequence comes from Chthoniobacteraceae bacterium, assembly GCA_039922035.1. GTDB lineage: Bacteria > Verrucomicrobiota > Verrucomicrobiia > Chthoniobacterales > Chthoniobacteraceae > SXWH01. Next base: position 7,927 of record JBDSAR010000258.1, on the reverse strand, counting down.
AAGTCGCAGCCGCCGCAGGCGAGCAGCGTGCAGGCGCAGCCGTCTTCCGCATCAGGAATCCGGAAGGCACCCAGCGCTGCCAGCGTGGCCACGCAGATCTCTGCCACGTCCGCAAAGCCCGACACGATCGGACTGATCCTCAGCATCGTTGCGTGCGTCGCGGTCCTTGCCGCCGCGTATTTCGCCTTCGCAGTCCACGGTTCGGCAGCCCTGCCATCGTGGGTGCCAGGACAATAGCATCCCTACTCACCTTTCCATCATGGCCAGCCCAAACGTCATCAATCTCACCGACTCGAACTTTGACGCGGAAATCGCAAAGACCACGCTGCCTGTGCTCGTGGATTTCTGGGCTCCGTGGTGCGGGCCGTGCATCCAGCTTTCGCCGGTGATTGATGAAATCGCGACCGAGCGTGCAGGCAAGGCGATCGTGGCAAAGGTCAACGTGGACGAGAGCCCCACGCTCGCCGGAAAATTCCGTGTGAACTCCATCCCCGCTCTGCTGTTCTTCAAGGGTGGCCAACCGGTCGGCCAGCTTGTGGGACGCCAGCCAAAGTCGGCGATTTTGGACAAGCTCGACGGGATCGCGTAGCCTCGCCCGCGCGCAAAGGTGACGGTCGGTGCGGAAGGATTCCCGCACTGAAAATCACGCCGCTACAGTGCCCGCGCTCGCGATGCTTCCGAGTGAAGCCGAGCATCGCGCAAGCTTCACCTCCAGATCGCGCACCGCTGCCAGCGAGGGCTCCATCGTCTTTTTCTGCGCCTCGGAAAACGCCTCGATCGGCTGGAAAACCTGCTCCAGCTCCACGTAGAAACGCTTCACCGCGTGCCGCAGGTGATCCTCGACCGCCTGCAGCATCGCCTCGCGCTTTTCATTCATCTGCCGCCGGTACTCGGAGATGATCTTCCGGCGCTTCGCCAGCGCGACGACCGTGCCCGTCAGTGCGCCAAGTCCCGCGATGGTCCCGGTGATGTCGAGGATCGTCAGCTTCGTCAGTGCCGCGGCCACGACCGCACCGATGCCGCCTGCGGCAAACACGCCCGCCGGCACGCGCAGCCAGTTCGCCGTGTCCGCGAAGACGCGCTGCATCTGCGCCTGGAATTCCGCGCCCTGCGTGCGCTCGATGAGCGTGAGATCGATCCGATCCAGCAGCTCCTTGCGCTGGCGCCCGAAGTCCGGGAGCAGCGGCAACTCGCGCTTGTCGAACGAGCGCAGCATGAGTTCATGCACCTGTTTCCAGACGCTCTTCAGATCCGCCTCGATCAGCTCCAGCGATTCGCGGACAATCTTGCTCAGCGTCTCGCGCTGGCGGTTCTCGAGTTCCGTCTGGAAAAAATTCTCCCATCCGCCCTTGCCGAAAATCAGCTTCACCGTGCCCGCGAAGGTCAGCTTTTCCTTCAGCAATTCCTCGCCGCGCGACTGCGTGCGCTCGGACGCCTGCGCGATGGTCCACAGCACGCCGCCGACCTGCCGGAAGCTCTGCTCCTTGCGTTCCTCCAGCACCGCGCGCAGCTCGCGCAGCTTCGCGATGTCGCCATCCACCACATCCGCGGCGGAAGTCACCTGCTTGCTGAAGTCCGAAAAAATCACCTGCGCACTGCGGCACACACTGCCGAGTTTTTCCGCGAGCGCAGTCCCGCCCGTCACGCTGCCTGCGATGTGACGCTCAAGCGCATCGAAGCCGCTCTCCCGCATGAGTTGCGCGCGCACACCGGGATCCTCCGCCTGCTTCGCCTCGCGCGCCAGCTTCGCCGAGACGGCGAAGATCGGGCAGCTCTCGCCGATCTTTTGGAGCATCGTCTGCCGCATGTGCGTGACCACGGCGTCCACCTCTTCCGGCGAGCGCAGGTCGCGCTGCTGCAGGACGAAGACGACCTTCTTCAGCCACTTCCGGTGCAAGTGCTGGAGGAATTGCCACGCCGTCGCGCCCCACGGATTCGTCGTGGAAAAGACGCACAGGCACAGATCCGCGAGCGGCAGGAACTGGCGTGTGATCTCCTCGTGCTCCGGCACGATCGTGTTTGTGCCAGGCGTGTCCACGATGTTGAAATCGCGCAGGATCGGCGAAGTGCGATAGCATTCGGAAAGCTGCGGCGAGACATGCACATCGCGCTCCTCCTCCGCATGCTTGAAGACGTAGATTTTGTCCGTCACCGGCAGCACATCCACCTTGCAGAAATCGCGGCCGAAAAGCGCGTTCAGCAGCGAGGATTTTCCCGCCTTCACCTCGCCCACCACGACGAAAAGGAACGGCTCGCGCAGGCTCGTGCCCAGCTCGTTCAGCGTGCGCACCGTCTCCTTCGGCGCGTGCAGATCGTGCGCGAGCGTGCTCAGCGAAAACAGCGCGGTGCCGAGATCCGCGCGGGTCTGGAAGAAGGTTTCGCCGAACATTTTTCTACTGCCCCGCCGGACCGCCGCCCGCCGCGACCGGAGCCTGATGCGCAGGCTGAGGCTGCTTTTTCAAATCCTCAATCGCCGTGACCGCACTCGCCGCTTCCTTCGCAGTGCCGGGCTTCGCAGGCTGGCTCTTCTTTTGCACGACGGGCTCGTGATGCATCTTCATCAGCTCGGTCACGGTCACAAATTTGAATCCCTTCGCGGTCAGCGCATCAAGCGTCGCGGGCATCGCGTCCACAGTCGTCTTGTGGATGTCGTGGCAGAGGATGATCGATCCTTTTTTCGTCTCCGCCATGGTGATGCTCTCGGTCTTCGCCGGCGAGTGGTGCTTCCAGTCGAGTGTGTCCACGTCCCAGAGGATGATTTTGTAATTCCACACCGCATTCGCCCACGCGCGCTGCCGCACCGTGAAGCCGCCGTACGGCGGGCGCATCAGCGTCGGCGTCACGCCAGTCGTCTGCCTGATGACATTGTGCGCGCGGTCGAGCTGATCCTTCACCGCCGACTCGCTCATCTTTGTGAGCAGCGGATGGCTCCACGAATGATTCGCGATCTCATGGCCTTCCGCGACGATCTGCTGCGCGATCTCCGGGCTCTGCGCGACGCATTGCCCGAGGCAGAAGAACGTCGCCTTGATGCCGCGATCCTTCAGCATTTTCAAAAGGCGTGGCGTCTGTGTGGGGCTCGGGCCGTCGTCAAAGGTGATCGCGATGTATGGCCCCTCGACATGACAGTCGGTGAAAGTGATTCGCGGCGTGCCTTTCGCAGGCTCCGGCGAAGGAGTGGCTGGCTGGCCATACGCGGCGGCAGGGTCAGTCGCGGCAGGCTGTTCCGCCGCACATGCAGGGAGGCTGCACACGATGAGCGAGAGTAGGATGGAGCGGAGCATCGGTAGCCCCCCAGCAAACGTGACCAGGGGCGATTCCGCAAGCTCGCAACTTCACACTGCAAAACTCAGCCGCATCTTCTCGGCGTCGAATTCATCGCGCCTGATGAACTCCACGCGCACGCCATCTCCCGCATCGCGCACCGTCACCCATCCGCACCATCCCTCGCCCGGCTCCGGGAGACGGACGCCCTCGCTGTCCGGTCCACCGATTTGCCTCCCATCCTGATCGGGCGGCGCGGCGTGCAGCACCGGGATGCGCAGGCCGCGCATGATGGAGTAGTCTCTGTTCGTCCCGTCGTCCGCTGCGAGCATCTCCACGCGGCCGCTGAGGATGACCAGATTCCTGATTCCATCGTGCCCGATGCTGGCGTCCGCGCTTCGTCAGCGATGGCACGCAGCGCCATCGCGCCCATTCCAGCGGCGCTCATCCGTGCAAAAATCCCTGCGCGAGATCCGCTTCATTTTTTTGTCCCGATGCAGATCAGATGCTTCACCCCGCGCACGAGCATGATTCCTTTTGCAAAGGCCGGGCTCGCGAACACCTGCTCCCCGAGCGCAGAGCGCGACACTTCCTGAAACTCCCGCGACGCCCCGAGCACCACGATCGTGCCCTTCATCGTGATGACCACAAGCTTGTCGCCGACGATGCTCGGTGAGGCTTTGCAGTCTTCTTCAAATTCATGCTCCCACTGTTTCTTCCCGGTCTTCGCGTCGTAGCACGTGAGCATGCCGCTCGACGTGATGACGAAGATCAGCTCGCCATTCGTCACCGGGCTCGTGATGTCCGGAATGCCGTCCTCCGCCACCCAGCCGAGGTGTGTCTTTGTGACGTCACCCGAGCCGTCAGTGCGGATGGCTTGCAGTTTGTTCGACGGGCTCACGATGAAAAGCGTGCCTCCTGTGAAGACCGGCGACGGCGTGATCTCGCCATCGAGAATATCCGCGCGCCACAGCTCCGTGCCGTCCTTTGCCGAGTAGGAAATGGCCAACGGATTCGCAAGCGTGACAATCTGCGCCTTGGCCGCCGCGTCGCACACGATCGGCGTCGCCCACGAGGCGCCGACCGCGCGCGCCCTTTCCCACACCACCGCGCCCGTAGCGCCGTCGAATGCCGTGAGCCTGCTCAGCTTGTCATCCGCCTCACCCTGATCGAGCTGCACGATCACGCGGTCCTGCCACGTGAGCAGCGAACTCGCGTGGCCGTACTGGTTTTTGGAAACGGCGAGATGCTTCGACCACGCCGTGCTCCCGTTGAAATTGAACGCCCCCAGATCGCCATTCGCAAAGATCGCATACACGCGCCGCCCGTCCGTCGCCACGCTCGGTGCCGCCATGCCGCTCTGGTCTGGCACCTCGATCTTGTCATCGCCCTCCGCCTTCGGCACCGCGGACTTCCACAGCAGCTTCCCAGAAGCCACCTCGAAGCACATCACCTCCCGCTTCTCCTCATCGCCGCCCGAGAGGAACACCCGCTCGCCCCACACCACCGGCGAATTGAACCCCGCCGCAGGCACCTCCGTGCTCCACAAAATGTTCGCGCCCGATTTCAAATCGCACGTCAGCGGCACGCCGCTTTGCGTCGAAACGCCGCCGCCATCCGGCCCGCGGAAGCGCGGCCAGTTCGCGCGGTATTCCTCCGGCGTTGGCAGGTCGGCCGCCAATGCTCCCGCGGCGACGATGATCGCAAACAGGCAAAGGACGATCGGATTGGCGCGGGAGATTTTCATGGGGCGGGAACGGAAGATTTTAGGAATTGGCGCTACAATCGTTGCGGCTGCGGAGTTGTTCACGGCGCAACGATTCGGATTTTCCCACCATGAACAACCCAGCCTCCCTGTCTCTCGCAATGTCATTTTTTCTCGCCGCCGCGGCGCATGCAGGCGACTGGCCTTCATGGGGCGGAGCGGATCCGGGCCGCAACATGGTGTCGCTGGAAAAGGGGCTGCCGGAGACGTTCAAACCGGGAGAAAAATCCACGACGGGCGAAGGGATGCTGCCAGGCACGACGGAGAATGTGCGCTGGGTCGCGAAGCTCGGGAACCTGATCTGCGGCAATCCGACGGTGTCCGGCGGACGCGTGTTCGTGGGCACCGATGATGCGGCTTTGCAAAACGACCCGCGGCTGAAGCGGAGCAAGGGCGGCATGGTGTGGTGCCTCGACGAAAAGACGGGGCAGACGCTGTGGAAGCTGGCGGTGCCGGTGCGTCCGAAGGATCGGCTGCCAAAGGACGCGCACTACGGTCAGCAAAATCTCGGCGTGTGCTCGGCCCCGGCGGTGTCGGGAAATCGCGCGTATGTGCTTACGAGCGCGTGCGAGATTTTGTGCCTCGATGTGAACGGGCAGGCGGATGGGAATGACGGGGAGTTCAAGGACGAGGGGCAATACATCGCGGGCGCGGGCAAGCCGCCGTTGGCGCTGGAGAAAACGGACGGCGACATCATTTGGAAATACGATCTCATCGAGCAACTCGGGATCTGCCCGCACGACGTGGCGGCGTGCTCGGTGCTGATCGATGGCGACATCCTCTACGTGACCTCCGCGAACGGCGTGAACCACGAGCACACATTCTGCCTGCGGCCCGACGCGCCGAGCTTCATCGCGCTGGACGCGCGCACGGGCCGACTGCTCGCGACGGATGCCGAGGATCTCGGGCACACGATGTGGCATTGCCTGTGGTCGCCGCCGACGATCGGAGTGGTGAACGGAAAAAAGCTCGTGTTCTTCGGCGGCGCGGATGGGATCTGCTACGCGTTCGAGGCGCTCACTTCGGTGCCGGAGACGCCGGTGATTTTCAAGAAGGTGTGGAGCTACGACTGCGATCCGCCGAACTACCGCGACCCGCTCGGCGACGGGAAACCGTACAACTATTACATCGGCGACAAGCGAAAGAAATACACGACAAACAAGAACGACGGCACTTTCCTCGGGCCGAGCGAGGTCATCGCGTCGCCGGTGTTTCACAATGGCCGCGTGTATTGCACCATCGGCCAGGATCCGATGCACGGACGCGGGCGCGGCATCCTGCACTGCATTGACGCAAGCAAGACGGGCGACATCACGCACACCGGGCGCGTGTGGAGCTACGACGGCATCGAGCGCACCATCGCGAGCGTGGCCATCGCCGACGGTCTGCTCTACACGAGCGACCTTGCGGGGAAAGTGCATTGCCTCGACGAAAAGACGGGCAAGCTCGTGTGGATGCACGAGACAAACAACGAAACGTGGAGCACGCCGCTCGTGGCCGACGGCAAGGTGTACGTGTGCACGAAGAGCAAGCTGATCACCTTCGCCGCAGGCCGGGAGAAAAAGGTGCTCTCGGAAGTCCAGCTCGGCTCCAGCGCCTACGCCACGCCCATCGTCGCGAATGGCACGCTCTTCGTGTGTTCACAGAGCTATCTCTGGGCGGTGCAGAAGGGCGCGAAGCCGGTGAATGTGACCTCGACTGCGGCCGCTCGCTGAGTGGTCCATTCGCGAATCGCTTTCCACCGCAGGAGCTTCTAGGGCCTGCGCACCGAATCCTGCGATTGAATCCGCAGTGCACCACGACTGGTTGCGCGTCCATTTTTCTTCGGGCATTGACACCGGAGATTCGGGTATTACAGATGGTATTACGATGAAAACGGTGACCCTGAAAATCCCCGATGGCCTCGACGTGAAAATCCGGCGGGCACTCACGAGGCGGAAGGAAAACTTCTCCGACCTCGCCCGGCGCGCGCTGGCCCGCGAAGTCGAGGAAGGCGACGTGGACTTTGCCAAGCTCGCCGCACCCTATCGCGGGATGTTCAAAGGCCCGGCCGACCTTTCGAGCCGCGAGGGCTATGGAGATCAGAACCATCGTTGATGCCGGCCCGCTGGTCGGCTGGCTCAACGAAGCCGACCAGTGGCACGCATGGAGCGTGGCGGCACTCTCGGCGCGGCGCGGGCCGCTTCACACGACGGAAATCGTGCTCGGCGAGGCGTGCTGGCATCTCGGTGGAAACACGCAGGCGGCTCACGCGCTTCTCGATCTGGTGAGAAAGCGCGCCATCGTGCTCGCGCGACCATGGCCTGAGCACCTCTCGCACACCCAGCACGTCATGCTGAAATACCCGTCCATGGACGCCGCCGACGCCTCCCTCGTCTCGCTCGCCGAACTGTCGCCCAAGGCCGTCCTCGTGACCACCGACCGCCGCGACTTCGAACCCTGCCGCGGCCTGCGCAACCGCGCGCTCAAGCTCATTCTCCCGGAGCGATTTCGCGCTTTGCCGCGTAGCTCACGGCGGATAAACTGATGCCCGTGCGCTACACCGTCATTCTCACCGATGAAGTCAAAGCCCGGCTGCACGCCATGCCGCTGCACTTGCGCCGGGAGATCGGGCACAAGCTTTTCCTGCTGGAGGAAGACTTGGGCGGGAACGTGAAAAAGCTCAAAGGCTCCAGCAATGAATACCGTCTGCGGGTCGGCGACTGCCGGGGCTTTTTGCTCTCGAAGGCCGCAGGGTGACGGTCAATGCTGTCGGCAACCGAAGGGATATTTACCGATGAGCCCCGCCGCTCTGAAAACCAAACCCACCGTTGTGGACATCGAAAAGCAAATCCGCCGAAGCAAGGCTGTCCTGCGTGAATTGAAGTCCACCCTTGAAGACCTCGAAGACCGCCGCGA
>JBDSAR010000257.1:0-14906 GCA_039922035.1 Chthoniobacteraceae bacterium | reverse complement strand
GCAGCAGCCGCGCGATGCGGAAAATGTATTTGCCCCGCTCCGCGCCGGACATTTTTCCCCACGCGCCGTCGAACGCGCGCTGCGCCGCCGCATACGCCGCGTCCACATCCGCCGCGCCCGCGAGCGCGATGTCCGCGAGCTTCGCCTCGTTGCCGGGGCTGATGGTCGCGAAATATTTTCCGCCCTTCGGCGCGACAAATTCGCCGCCGATGAAAAGGTCGTAGCGTTTCTTCAGCTTCGGATCCGCCGTCTCCGGCGCGGGATCGAATTCCCACAGGTCGCCGAAGACAAGTTCGCGCGACGACACGCGGCGTGAGGCGGGGCGATTGGTTACGGCTTTGGGCATGCGTTAGGTGTTATTGGGTGGACTCTTTGCAAGTTTGACGAGTTGGACATGGGGTAAGCGATTGCTGCCGAACAGGGTGCGCCTGTAGAAAAGCGCCGCCCTCAAGATTGAGATAGACAGCCACGTCAATACTGCGCCGAGAAGTGCAGATAAAATTCCTAGTGTTCTGGCCTGAAACGAAATCTGAGCAAGTTGGAGCGAACTTGGCAGAGACATAATGAACGCCGTGCAAACAAAGATGCCTGCGAATGCGAATAGAACTGCAAGGAGAGGCAACGTCCAGCGGAGCTTGTCACGAGAGAAGGCTGAATCCATCGCGGCATAGAAAAAGTAGTAGCTCCCGATACCACCCTTGAGAAACCATGCAGCCGTTCGGTCGAAGCTCTCATCAAAGAACAAGTAATAGATTAAGAATGGCCAAACGAAGCAGAATACCAAGATCACAAGTCCAAACGAGATTAGTAAACGTGAAAGTGCTAGAAGCACTTTCACATTGGTTGGTGCCGAGGTTCCCTGAGTTAGAGCGTTCTCATTGGTAGTGCGTGTCGTTTCAGATGACCGTTTTGCCAGTAATTCTCGGTTGGGATTTCCGCACGCAGGACAGAACGTTCGGCTCTCAGGAGCTTCTTTTTTACAATGTGAACAGATCCAGGTGCTCATTGCTTAACGAGGTGTCTTGCAACTCCTAACATTTCAATATCCCTCCGTCGCGTCGCTGAAGACATACGGTGCCTGATACGCGCCGGTGCGCTCTTTTTCGATCTGCCGCAGCAAGTCGTTCAGCAGCGAGGATGCGCCGAAGCGGTAGCGCGTATTGTTCAGCCACGCGTCGCCGAGCGTCTCCTTGATCGCGATGAGGAAGTGCAGCGCCTGCTTCGCCGTGCGGATGCCGCCGGCAGGCTTCATCGAAATGGCAATGCCCGTTTCGAGATAGAAATCGCGGATGGCCTCGATCATCACCTGATTGTTGCCGAGCGTCGCGTTCGCGGAGGTCTTGCCGGTGCTCGTCTTGATGAAATCGCCGGGCCGCAGCACGCGCATCGCGAGGAATGACGCGGCGCGGATGTTGTCGTAGGTTTCCAGTTCGCTCGTCTCGAAAATCACCTTCAGCGTCGCCGCGCCGCACGCCTCGATGACCTGCGCGATCTCGTCCTGCACGAGCGCGAGTTCGCCCGCGAGGAACGCGCCGCGATTGATCACCATGTCAATCTCATGCGCGCCATCCACGACCGCCGCGCGCACTTCCGCGAGGCGGGTTTTCAGCGGTGCCTGCCCCGAGGGAAAGGCGGTCGCCACGGATGCGACTTTTACTTTCGTCCCCGCGACGCCGCGCACCGCGTGCCGCACCATCGCAGGATAAACGCACACCGCCGCGGTGCTCGGGACATCCATGCCCTCGTGCGGCATGATCGCCTTGCGGCAGAGTGATGCGACTTTGCCCGGCGTGTCCTTGCCCTCGAGCGTCGTGAGATCGATCATCGAGGCCGCGAGCTTCAGCCCGAAGAGCTTCGACTTTTTCTTGATGCTCCGCGTCGCATACTTCGCCACGCGCTCCTCGACACCGACGGCATCCACCGGGCCGACATCATCCATGAATCGACGAAGGGCACCTGGGGGAACGCTGGGCATCACGTCATCCTATGCAGCGATGCGATCCCCTCAATCCAAATCAGTGCATGGCCGGAATTCGCGGCCTCTACCTGTATGAATAATGTCCCGGCACGAAATGGCGGTGATGGCGCACCCACACATAATGACCGGGAACCCAGTGGCGGGATCTGCGATAGTGCCAGCCACCGTTGCTTTCGTAGTGCCCGCGATGGTGCCTGCAGAGGTTGGTGGTGGCACGTGTCTCCGCGATCGCAGTGCTGGCGCCGGCGGAGCACAGGAGGATTCCGGCCAGGAGGATGAGGGTGTATTTCATAATGGAGTATCACAAATACTTCGCGCCAGCTCGGAGGGAGGCTGTGCCGATCTTTGATTTGCAGACGGATTTCCTGAAATGCCGGCGCACTTTCAGTTGCGGAATCGAATGTGGATTGACGAGGAGTCCCGGCTAAGGCGTGCGACTCCCCGGGGTTGTGTCCATTCCAATCTCCCAACCCACCACACCTCATGCAACCCCGCCGATTCATCCTCGCCACCGCCATCGCCGCACTGCTCGCGCAGACGTCAGCCGTTTTTGCCGAAACAAAACCGGCCGCCCCCGCCGCCCCCGCTGCACCTGCGGCTGCACCGGAATTCAAGACCATCTTCGGCGCGGTGGATCTGAAGGACGGCGACACGTTCGTCTTCCTCGGCGATTCGATCACGCACCAGTGCCTCTACACGCAATACGTCGAGGACTACTTTTACACGCGGATGCCGAAAGTGCGGATCCATTTTCACAATGCAGGCGTCGGCGGCGACAAGGCCAAGGATGCGCTGAACCGCTTCGAGGCCGACGTGGCGGCGTTCAAGCCGAAGTATGTCACCATCCTCCTCGGCATGAATGACGGCTCTTACCGCGGCTTCGAGCAGCCGATCTTCGACACGTATCAGGCGGACATGACGAAGCTGCTCGACAAAATCGAGGGGCTCGGCGCGAAGGCGATCCCGATGACGCCGACGATGTTCGATTCGCGCGCGAAGAAGATGAAGGGCGACAACGCCGAGCCGCGCAACACGCTCTACAATGGCGTCCTCTCATTCTACGGATCGTGGCTGCGGGAGCAGGCGCAGAATCGCGGCCTCGGCTTTGTCGACATGTGGGGCCCGCTGAATGACCTCACGCTGGAGCAGCGCAAGAAGAACGCAACCTGGACGATGATCGGCGACGCCGTGCATCCCGGCGCAGCCGGGCAGACGGTGATGGCCGCGGCGATTATCAATGACGTCGTGCCGAAGACCGTCGTTTCGCAGACGGTGGTGATCGCCGATGCGGCCAAGCCGACCTCCACCGCAGCGAACGCGAAGCTCAGCGACCTCAAGGTCGAGGGTGGCAAGGTGACCTTCACGCTCCTCGCAAATTCGCTCCCGTGGGTGCTCCCGCCGGACACCGCCGAGGGCCAGGCGCTCACGCACCTCGGCCATCGCAATGGCAACGAGAAGATCACCGTGCGCCAGCTTCCCGTCGGCAAATACGAGGTGAAGATTGACGGCGCGGCGATCGGCCAGTTCACCGATGGCCAGCTCGCATCCGGCGTGGAACTCGAAGGCAACGAGAAGACGCCGCAGTTTCAGCAGGCGCTGAAAGTCGCGATGCTGAACAAGGATCGGAACGACAAGGCCTACCGCAACATTCGCAACCTGTACGGAGCGCTGAAAACCAAGCGCAATGCGCTCGCAAGGGCGGAGTCGGAGAAGCCGGCAGACCTCGACGCGAAGAAGGAAGAGTTTGCAAAATGGCATGCCGACATGAAGTCGCAGGTCGCCGCCCTGCTCGAGGAGGCGCGCAAGATGGAGGACCAGATCTACATCGAGAACCAGCCGAAGCCCCGCGCCTACGAGGTGACGAAGCTGTAGGTTGTTTCCGCAGGAACCGCCTTTTTTGAAAGGCCGCGTGACCACGCCGCGGATGCAGCGTATGACGATGCCCGTGTCGTCTCGCCTGCTCCGTTTCGCCGTCGTCGTTTCGCTCGCGCTCGTATGCCGCGCGGCGTTCGCGCAGCGACTCAGCCCGCTGACTCCGGCACCGGACTGGACTCGGCTGGAGGCGTTTCAGGAGACGATCACGCGGGATGAATTCCAGCGGTTGCTCGATACCGTGTACGCGCCGGGTGGCGCGGCCGCGGGGATGATCACGCTGCGCGAAAACGATGCCGTGATTTTGAAAACGCTCACGCCGCCGGTAAAATTCACGTTGCGGTTTGCGAAGGACGCGGCGGCGAAGGCTCCGCCCCGGAACTGGCGCGCAGCGTCCGCACTTCCGCCTGCGCCTGCGGATCGTCCGCTCAACGGCGTGCGGCTCGCACTCGATCCGGGCCACATCGGTGGCGACTGGGGGCTGATGGAAGGGCGCTCATTCCAGCGTGCGAATGACGCGCCAGTGCGCGAAGGCGACATGACCTTGCTCGTCGCCAGACTCGCTGCGCCGCAACTGCGGGCGCTCGGCGCGGAGGTGTCGTTCGTGCGCGATGCGAATCTGCCGCTGTCGCCATTCACGGTGGATGCGCTGCGCCCGGAGGCGCGGAAGGAATTGCAGCTTTTCGCGGTGAAGTCGCCGCGCGAAAACTACGACGGCATCCACGATCCGCTGAAGTCCGACACCGTGCAGTGGCACGCGGAGCGGCTCTTTTACCGCATCGCGGAAATCCACGAGCGCGCGCGCAGGGTGGTGAAAATCCGGCCCGATCTCACGGTGTGCATCCACTTCAACGCCGACGACTGGCGCGACCCGGAAAATCCCGCCTTCGTCGAAAGGGAGGATCTGCATGTGATGGTGCATGGCTGCGTGAGCGCGGGCGAATTGCGCTTCGACGACCAGCGCTGCGAGATGCTGCTGCGGCTGCTCAGTCGCAGCCATGCCGAAGAACTCGCCGCCGCCGTGCCGATCGCGAAGGCGCTCGCGGATGCGACCGGACTGGCGCCATTCACCTATCTCGGCGGCAACGCGGTGCGCGCCGGTGGTAACGAGTACGTGTGGGCGCGGAATCTTCTCGCGAACCGGATCTACGAGTGCCCAGTCGTGTATCTCGAACCGTACCGGATGAACAGCGAGGTGACCTACGCGCGCATCCAGGCCGGCGACTACGAAGGCGAGCGAGAGGTCGCCGGGAAAATGCGGCGCAGCATTTTTCGCGAATATGCGGACGGGATTGTCGCCGGTCTGCGCGCGTTCTATGCGACAGCGCGTCAGGCGGGCAGCGTGCCGAAGTAGCGATCGCCCGCGTCGCCGAGGCCGGGGAAAATGTAGGCGCGCTCATTCAGCCGCTCGTCCACGGCACTCGTGAAAATGGCGATGTCCGGGTGCTGCGCGGTGAGATGCGCGATGCCCTCGGGCGCGCAGAGGAAGCAGATGAAGCGGATGCGTTTCGCGCCCTCGGCTTTGAGCTTCGCGATGGAGTCCGCGGCGCTGTGGCCGGTCGCGAGCATCGGGTCCACAACGAGCACGTCTGCCTCGGCGAGCTGTGACGGGGCGTTAAAATAATACGACGAAGGCAGGTGCGTGGTCTCATCGCGGCGCATGCCGATGTGGCCGACGGTGGCATCGCCGAGGAAAGGCAGAATGGCCTCGGACATGCCGAGCCCGGCGCGAAGAATCGGAACGACGACGACCGGGCGGACCAGTCTGGCACCTTCGCATTCGGTGAGCGGAGTGCGGATCCTTTCCGCGACAGTCGCGAGATCCCGCGTTGCGGCGAAGGCGAGCAGCACGGCGAGTTCCTGCGCATTTCGCCGGAATTCCCGTGGCAGCGTGCGCTCGTCGCGGAGGCGCGCGAGTTTCACGCGGGCGAGCGGATGTTCGACGACGGTGACATTTTTCGGAAGGCTCGGCGCAGGCATGGTCGGATCCATCTCAGAATTTAAGCCGGTTTGCCAGCCACGGTTGAGACATTGATTTTCTGAAAACGCCACGGCAGACTCCCATCCATGAAAGCGCTCATCGCCACTCTCCTGCTCGCCCTCTGCACCGTGCAGGCGATCGCGGGCGATCGCGTGGTGCTCTACGCGCGACTGCTCCAGGATCTCACGGTGGAGCTCACCGATGGCTCGAAGTGGGCGATGGAAAAGGGCGATTGCTTCCCGGTCGTGGCTTACAAGGAATCGCACACAAAATTGATCCTGCGTCTCGCGAGCACGAACTTCGTGGTGGCGGGCGATCATGCGGCGATCGTGAATGAAAAGGAGACGCCCGCGGCGATCGATCGCTACCGGGGAACTCTGCAGACTTACATTGAAGGTTTCTCCGCCCGTTGGAAGGCGAGGGCGGAAGCGGCTGCAAAAAAATGAAACTCTACGTGAAAGTCTGGTGCCCGTGGTGTGTCGCAGCGCGCGAGTGGCTGGACACGCATGGCTTTGGCTATGAGCTGATTGACGTCGAGGCGGACCGCGCGGACTACGATGAGATGATCCAGCTTTCCGGCCAGTCAAAGACGCCCACGCTCGTGACGCGTGAGGGTGTCGTGCTGCCCGACTTCGGGACTGAGGAACTCGAGGCATTCGTCGCCCGGCACGGTCTCCGGCCATGAGCATGGCCGATCTGTTTGTGATCCTCGGCGTCTTCGCGCTCAGCGTGGCGCTGCGCACCACGGGCAGCATTCTGCTGAACAAAATCGGCGTGCTCGGATATCTGACTACGTCGTTCCTCGCAGGCTGGCTGCTCACGGGCTGGTGGCCGATGGGTCTCGTTTTCATGAGCTTCTGGCTCGTGTGGCCGTGGTATGAGCTGATCACGCGCGTGCGGAAAATCGCGATGCCCGTGAACACCGAGCTCCGCCACAAGGTGCCTCCGCACCGCGAAATGTTTCCGGCGCTCGGCGACCTCACCGAGGAAATCGAAGGCGAGCGTTTCGAGCACGCCGAGGATCTCGGCCGCGAATGGGACGAGGCGCGCCAGTTCTTCCGCGTCCTGCACAAGCCCGATGAACGTGTGCAGGCGGTCATCTGCCTCGTGGAGCAGGAAAATTTCGCATTCTACTATCTGCGGCTCATCTCGCGCGGCAAGGACGGCAAAATCTGGACGACGTGGAACTACCCCTTTGCCCTCAACCTCAAGCTCGCACCCGAGTGGCGCACGAACTCCCAGGACGGCAGCAAGTCATTCACGCAGCTCCTCGAAAGCCACCGCGATTTTCTCGCGCGCAACGGCATCCTCACCGTGGAACTCACCCAGACCGATCCCGCGCAGCTCGGCGGCCAGCTCCACGCCGAGCAGACGGCGCAGATCGCGCACAACGTCACCGCGGGCATCCTCGCGCGCGGCAAGGACGGCGCGATCCGCTACACGTGGCGCGGGCTGATGTTCATCTGGTTCCAGTTCCTGCGCGACTTCGTGCGGCTGCACTGAGGCGCGGAGGATTACTTTCGCTGCGGCTGAGGCTGCGGCTTGCCGCCGCGCCCCGCGGGGTTAGGCTCGCGCGAAATGGCAGACCAGCTCACACCGATGATGCAGCAGTACCACGGCATCCGCCGGACGCTGCCCGCGGACACGCTGCTGCTTTTCCGGCTCGGCGATTTCTACGAGATGTTCTTCGACGATGCGAAGGAAGCCGCGAGCCTGCTGAACATCGCGCTCACACAGCGCAACGGCACGCCGATGTGCGGCATCCCGCACCACGCGCACGAGGGCTACATCCGGCGGCTGATTAAGGCGGGGAAGCGCGTCGCGATTTGCGATCAGGTGAGCGAGCCGAAGCCGGGGCAGATCGTGCAGCGCGAGGTCACGCACATCGTCTCGCCGGGCACGATCTCGGATTTGCAGATGCTCGATGCAAAGCGGAACAATTTCCTCGCAGCGATTCATCCCGCAAAGAATGGCGGGCACGGCTTTGCCTTCCTCGATCTCACGACCGGCGACTTCCGCCTCACTGAGCTGGCGGACGACAAGGAACTCGACGACGAACTCGCGCGCGTGCAGCCCTCCGAGGTGCTCGTCGCCGAAGAAAACGCCCCGCGCTACCGCGATGCCGGGCGCATCCAGCCGCGCGAGGGCTACACCTTTCTCCCGGACCAGGCGTATTACGCGCTGCGCGAACACTTCCGCGTGCAGTCGCTCGACGGTTTCGGCTGCGCGGAAATGCACGCGGCACAGAGCGCGGCGGGCGCAATCTTGCAATACCTCAAGGAGCTGCGCCGCTCGCTGAACCACATCGCGCGGCTCACGGTGTATCGCAATTCGCAGTTCATGATCGTGGACGCCGCAACGCAGGCGAACCTCGAACTCACGCAGAGCCGCGGTGGCGGGCGCGACACTTCGCTGCTCGGCTGCCTCGACCGCACGCACACACCGATGGGTGCGCGGAAATTGCGCGACTGGATTTTGCATCCGCTGTGCGATCTCGCCGTGCTGCGCGAACGGCAGAGCCTCATCGGCGACTTGCTCGCGGAGCCGTTCATCCTCGGAAATCTCCGCGAGACGCTGAAGGGCATCCGCGATCTTGAGCGCACCGTCGGCCGCCTCACGCAGACCGGCGGCAACGCGCGCGATCTCATGGTGCTGCGCACTTCGCTGGAGCAAATCCCGCAGCTCCGTACCGACCTCGGTGCGTTGCGACGAAGGGAAAATGCCGGTCCACTTTTTGGGGCGGATTCAACGCCCAACGTCCAAGGCGACGCGTCCGCCGAGGGTGTCGCTCGGACGCTTACGCAACCAGTCACCAGTCACAATTCCCTCGCCGCGATCCTCCTCACCCAGCTCCACGAACTCCCGCACGTCGTCGATCTCCTCACAAAAGCGATCGTGGACGAACCGCCCGCGGTCACGAAGGAAGGCGGCATCTTCCGCGACGGCTGGCATGCGCCGCTCGACGAACTCCGGTCCGCATCGCGCACGGGCAAGGACTGGATCGCGCAGCTCCAGCAGCGGACGATTGATGAGACCGGAATCAAGTCGCTGAAGATCCGCTACACGGGCGTGTTCGGATATTTTTTCGAGGTCACAAAATCGAACATCCCGCTCGTGCCGCCGACGTGGCACCGCAAGCAGACCGTCGCGACCGGCGAGCGCTACATCACGCCCGAGCTGAAGGAGGTCGAAAACAAAATCCTCGGCTCCGAGGAGCGCAGCAAGGCGCTGGAGTTCGAGCTGTTCATCCAGCTCCGCGACGAGGTGCTGCGCGAACTCGCGCCGCTCCAGCAGACCGCCGCCGCCGTCGCCACGCTCGACGTGCTGTGTGCGCTCGCGGAGACCGCGCGGCTCTTCGGATACTGCCGCCCGCAGCTCAGCGACGACCTGCGCATCCGCGTCGAAGACGGGCGGCACCCGGTGCTCGATCAGGCGCTCATCGAGGAGAAATTTGTGCCGAACGATGTCGCGCTCGACGACACCGCGAACCGGCTGCTCATTTTAACCGGTCCGAACATGGCGGGAAAGAGCACCTACATCCGGCAGGTCGCGCTGCTCGTGCTCATGGCGCAAATCGGCTCGTGGATCCCCGCGAAGAGCGCGGAGATCGGTCTCGCGGATCGCATCTTCACACGCGTCGGCGCGAACGACGATCTGTCCCGCGGGCAATCCACCTTCATGGTCGAGATGAACGAGACTGCAAACATCTGCAACAACGCCACCGCCCGCTCGCTCGTGATCCTCGATGAGATCGGCCGCGGCACCTCGACGTTCGACGGTCTGAGCATCGCGTGGAGTGTCGCGGAATATCTCCACGACAACGTGAAATGCCGCACGCTTTTCGCCACGCACTACCACGAGCTGACGGAGCTCGAAATCACGCGCGGGGGTGTGAAGAACTACAACGTCGCCGTCCGCGAATGGAACGATCAGATCATCTTTCTGCGGAAAATCATCAAGGGCGGCGCGGACAAGAGCTACGGCATCCAGGTCGCGCGCCTCGCCGGGCTGCCGGCGAAAGTTGTCTCCCGCGCCAAGGAAATCCTGAGCAACCTCGAACACCACGAGCTGAACGCCGACGGCAAACCGACGCTCGCAGAAGCCCCGGCGCTGCCGAAGCACGGCAAGCCGCGCGGCAAGAAGGCGGCGCAAAAGGCGATGGACGAAATGCCGCCGCAGATGTCGCTGCTGTGATGCACCGGCGGGCGTTCATTTTCTGCGCAGCCGCCGCGCTGCTCTGCACCGTGAATTCCGCACGCTCCGAGGAGCCTCTCGAAAAGTTCGCCTTTGAAAAAGCAGAGATGGGCGTGCCATTCCGCATCACGCTTTATGCTGAAAATGAGGCGAAGGCGAAGGAGGCTGCAGAGGCCGGGTTCGCGCGCGTCGAAGCGCTGAACCGCATTTTCAGCGACTACGAGGACGACAGTGAGCTGACGCTGCTCTCGCGAACTTCAGGCTCGGGACGCGCGGTGAAGGTGAGCGATGAATTATGGACGGTGCTGGAACGCGCGCAGGTGATGGCCGCGCGCACGGACGGCGCGTTCGATGTGACGTGCGGACCGCTGACAAGCCTGTGGCGGCACGCGCGGCGAAAGCACGAGCTTCCCACCCCGGATCTCGTGGCCGAGATGACTTCGCGCGTGGGCTGGAAAAAAATGAGGCTCGACGAGAAAGCGCACAGCGTCGAACTGCTCGCCCCGAATATGCGGCTCGACGTGGGCTCCATCGCAAAAGGCTACGCGGCAGACGAGGCGCTGAAAACCGTGCAGGCGAAGGGCTGTCCGCGTGCGATGGTCGCGGGGAGTGGGGATATTTCAGCGGGCGATCCGCCGCCGGGACGGAAGGGCTGGCGCATCGAGGCGGTCGGTCTCGATCTCGACGATCCGGCCGCTGCGCCTGCACCGGTCGTCGTGGAAATCGCGAACGCAGCAATCGCAACGAGCGGTGATCGCAACCAGCGCCTCGACGCGAATGGCAAGCGCTACTCGCACATCCTTGATCCGCGCACCGGGCAGCCGCTGACGGATCATGCGCTCGTGAGTGTGATCGCAAAGGACGGGCTCACCGCAGGAATCTCGACGGCGTGCAGCGTGGTCGGCCCGCCTGCGGCGCTGAAGCTGGCCGCGGAATGGAAGGCGGCAATCCGGATTCAACGAATGCCGGAGGGCAAGGTGGAGATCACGGAGTCGCCGGAATGGGCGGGATGGGTTGTCGACCGCGAGAAAAAGTAGCCTGCGCACCGCGCCGAACTTTTCGCCGGGCGGTCAGTAGCTCTTCCGCATGTTGCTCGGGAGAATATTCAGCTCGTTGCGATACTTCGCGACGGTGCGTCGGGCGATCGGGATGCCCTTCTTCTCCAGCAGGTCCACGATTTCCTTGTCGCTGAGCGGATTTTTTCCGTCCTCGCTTTTCACCATCTCGCTGATCACGCCCTTCACGCTCGTGTTGCTCATGGATTCGCCGCCCGCGGTCTGGTAGCCGGGGGTGAAGAAGTATTTCATCTCGAAAACGCCGTGCGGCGTGGACATGTATTTTCCGGAGATAGCGCGGCTCACCGTCGTCTCGTGGACGCCCACGATGTCGGCGATTTGCACCATCGTCATCGGCTTCAGCCCGCTCGGGCCGCGCTCGAGGAATTCCGTCTGCCGCTTCACGATTTCGTGCGCGATGTTTGAGATCGTCTGCTGGCGCTGGTGGATGCTCTTGATGAGGAATTTCCCGTTGCGAATCTTGTCGCGGATGTAATCGCGCACGTCCTCCTTGTTCGCGGTCTGCGCCATGAGATCCTTGTACGTGTTGCTGATCCGCAGGTGCGGAATCTGGTCGCCGTTCAGCACCACCTGCCAGACTCCGCTGACCTTCTCCACGGTGACATCCGGCAGGACGTAGTTGTTCGGATCGGCGGAAAAAATCTGGCCCGGTTTCGGGTCGAGCGTCGCGATGAAGTTCGCCGCGCGCTGGATGCACTCGACGGTGGTGCCGCAGCGGCGCGCGATCTCCGGGAAGCGCTTTTTGCCAAGCTCCTCAATGTGGTTCGAGACCATGCGCCATTCGAGACTGCCTTCCTTTCCGATGCGCTTGAGCTGGATGAGCAGGCACTCCCGAAGATCCCGCGCACAGACGCCGACAGGATGGAAGGTCTGGATCGTCTCAAGCACACGCTGAAGGTCGGCGAGTTCGAGGCCGGTGTTCGATGCGATTTCCTCGGGCGCCACGGTGAGGAATCCGGTGTCGTTCGTGTTGCCGATGAGCAGTTCGCCGAGCTGCACGTCCTCCTCCGAGAGATCCGAGCCGCGCAACTGCTCGAGCAGGTGCTCCTGGAGTGTCTCGTTCTTCGTGAGCGAATCGAAAAAGAACTGCCGGCGCTCGTCCTCCTCGGTGGAGCGGCGCACATAGTTCGTGCTCTGGGCCATGTAATCGCGCCACTCGTCATCGAGTTTCGAGAGACGGTCAAATTCCACGTCGAACTCCTCCGCATCGCGCTGCTTGTCCTCCACCTTCGACTCGTGGTCCTCCATTTCGAGCGTCGGATTGCCGTCGAGTTCCTGCTGGATCAGCGTGCGAAGCTCAAGCATCGGCACCTGAAGGATCTGAAGACTCTGCTGGAGCTGAGGCGCGAGAACCTGCGACTGGCTGAGGGACTGTGTTTGTGAAAGGCCGGCCATGGGGTGGTGTTGGTGTTGGTGTTGGGTTTCTACTCTGCTGTGTAGGGGGTCTCAAAACAGAGAATAGCAAGGGGAGTGCCAACCTGTCATTTGTTTTTTTATAGTGGAATAAGGCACCCTTCCCGCTTTTGGAATGCGGATGAACAAGCCCAAAACCCTCATGCTCTGGGGAGCTGCTGCCGTCGCTGTCGTCGGCGCGCTATCCTTCCCCTCGCCTTCCCGCGGCCAGGCGCCGGGCGACGAACAAGCCATCGCCCAGCTCGTGACCGAGATCGCCGAGCAGCACGACAAGATCGCCACGAACCAGCAGGCCATTGACCTGAAGGTCGCCGCCGTCTCGGAACAGCTTCGCCTCGCACGCATCTTCGTCTCACGCGGAGGTGGCAAGAAATGAAACGCTCCTTCCTTTTCCTCTCCATCGCGATCGGGCTCGGCATGTCCGGTGCCGGGCTCCATTCGCAGGATGCCGCGGCGGAAACCACGCCCGCCGCACCCGCACCCACTCCGATTCCCCCGATCCCGAAAGGCACGCCGCTGCAAATGCTGAAGGCCATCCGGGACGCGAACGCGAAGATCATCGAACAGCAGACCGTCACACTTCAGAAGCTCGAGGAGATGGAAAAGCTCTCGCAGACCCTGAAGGTGCTCGGGAAGCGCTCATAGGAGCACTGCACCCCGGCCTGAAAATCGGGTGGCGACTCCCGGCGATGATTCGCGCCGGCCCGCCAATGTCGCGCATTGAAACGCACGGCGGAGCCACTTAGGGTGGCATTCTTAAAATGGCGCAAACCCGCCGGGAATCACCCAACAGCACGCTTCAAGAAGTCATCGGCCTCACTCTCCTCGTCGGAGGAGTGCTGCTCCTTCTTGCACTCATTTCCTACTCACCGGGCGATGTGCCTTCCTGGATGCGCAGTGCGCGCGTCAAGGAATCCGCCGGCACGTCGCACAACTACGTGGGCTCGCTCGGCGCGATCATGGCCTTCCTCAGTTACGCCACACTCGGTGCCGCGAGCTATCTGCTTGCCTCGGCGCTCATCGGCTACGGCGCGGTGGCGTGCGTCGGACGGCAGATGGGCTTCGCGCTGCGCCCGCTTTGGACGGCGGGCTTCGTCGTCAGCGGCGCGTGCCTCATCCATGTGCTCGGCTGGACGTTCATTGATCGCGCAAAGCTGAACCTCGACAGCGAAGGCGGATTCGTCGGCCGATTCATCGGCGGGAATATTTTTCACACGGTCTTCGGTCCGGCGGCGATCCTAGTGCTGCTGCTGATCTACGTCATCTGCATCATCCTCATGACCGGCCTGCGCCCCGTCGCGGTCGCCCGCCAGCTCATCGCACTTCCCCGCACGTGGCTCGATGCACGGCGCAAGGCCTACCTCCAAAGAGCCGGCGAGGAACAGCGCATCGCCCTTGAGAGGAAAAAAATGGAACGCGAGCAGCGGCGCATGGAAAAGGACTTCGGCCGGCGCACCGAAGAAAACGGCACGCCCGCAAAGTTGGAGCAGGTGGAACTGCTGACGCTCGACGGGAAAAGGGACGTCGCGCCCGAGCCGGAGCCGGAGCGGCCCGCGCCGAAGATTTTCGATGCCGGCGCCCCGCAGCCGCCCGCTGCGAAGAAGGAGAAGAAAAAGGAAAAGGTTCAGTTGCTCCAGACGATCTCCAGCGAGAACTACCGTCTCCCGGATTTCGATCTGCTCGATGCGGTGGACCATTCGACCCGCGTGGTGACGAGCCCCGAAGAACTCCTCTCGGTGCAAAACCAGATCATCCAGACACTCTCGGAATTCGGCATCACAGTCACCGCGGGCGACATCACGAAAGGACCGACCATCACGCGCTACGAGGTGTATCCCGCACGCGGCGTGCGCGTGGACAAAATCGTGACCTACGAGCGCGACCTCGCGCGTGCGACGCTCGCCGAACGCATCAACATCCTCGCGCCGATCCCCGGCAAGGACACCGTCGGCATCGAAATCGCGAATTCGCGCAAGCAGATGGTGACGCTCCGCGAATTGCTGGAAGGCGAGGATTTTCAAAACTCCAAGGCGAAGATCCCGCTCGCGCTCGGCAAGGACGTGTACGGCAAGGCCATCATCGCCGACCTGGCCGCGATGCCGCACGGGCTCGTCGCCGGCACGACCGGATCTGGCAAGAGCGTGTGCATCAATTCGATCATCGCGAGCATCCTCTACCGGTTTTCGCCCGAGGATCTGCGGCTCATCATGATCGATCCGAAGGTCGTCGAGATGCAGATGTACAACACGCTGCCGCACCTCGTCGTGCCCGTCGTGACCGATCCGAAAAAAGTCCTCCTCGCGCTGAAGTGGGCCGTGAACGAGATGGAGAAGCGCTACGCGATTTTTGCAAAATGCGGCGTGCGCAACATGGCGAGCTTCAACTCGCGCCC
>JBDSAR010000256.1:0-2755 GCA_039922035.1 Chthoniobacteraceae bacterium | reverse complement strand
CCGCCGGACCGTCGGGCGGCTGCGGCTGCATCAGCTCGCCGGTCACGGGATGCTTCACCGATTTTCCGGGCGCGAAATAGAATGTCTCATTTCCAGCCGAGATCGGCGCGGAGATGCCAGCGCCCTTGCGGCCCATCGGGCCGAAGAATGCAGCGAAGCGGTAGAAATCTTCCTGCCCCCATTTTTCGTTCGGGTGATGATGGCACTTCGCACAGTCGAGCCGCACGCCGAGGAAGAGCTGGCTGAACATCGTCGTGAATTCCGCCGGCTCGCGCTTGTCGCGATACACCACGGCGGGGCCGAAGCGGTGCGTGTTCCCCTCGGTCGTGATGATCTCGCGCACGAACTGGTCGTACGGCTTGTTCGCGCGGAAGCTCTCGCGCAGCCACTGGTCGAGCACATACACGCTCTTCACGCCCGCATGATCGGGATTCGGTCGCAGCAGGTCGGCCCATTTGTTCGCCCAGAAATTTGCCCACGCCGGATCCGCGAGCAGGCGCTCGATCAGCTTCTCGCGCTTCTTCGGATCGGTGTCGGCGAGAAAGGCGCGCGCCTCTTCCGGCGTCGGCAGCACGCCGATCGTGTCGAGCGAAGCGCGCCGCAGGAATTCCGAATCGCTGCACGGCTCCGACGGGAAAAGTCCGAGCCGCTTGAAGTGTGCATACGCCTTTTCATCAATGACGTTGTTCACCGGCAGCGCCGTGTACTTCTCATCCGGCAGCAGCCGATCCGCCGGCACGCTGATCCGCGAATCGCTCACGAGCCCCATGTAGCGCGCGATGATCACACCCTGGCCGCTGAGGTTCCCGATGCGCACCAGCCCATCCTCAGTCACACGCGCGATCTCCTTGTCGTTCGAGTCGAAGCTCGCGAGCCCGGTCACGTCGCGCTCGGAGCCGTCGGAATAGCGCGCCTTCACGGTGAGCTGCTGCGTCTCGGACTTTTTGAAAATGCGCTCCGGCGGCGAGACGACGAGACGCTCAAGCGTGGGCTCATTGTCCGCGCGATACGGCATGCCGCCGCGGATCCACTGCACGATGGTGCGATACGCATCCGAGTTTTTCTCGATGCGCTCGCCGCCCTCGTGCGGCACCGTCATCGTGGCTTTCAACAGCAGCAGACTCTCATCCGGCGACGCAGGAAAGACTCGCCGCCCGCGAGCTTCCTGCGTGATTTCACGGTGATCGGTTTGCGGGTCGAAGGAAAAAACTGTGAGACGGAAACCATTTTGCCCGTCGGGTTTCGCATGGCATGCGCCGGCGTTGCAGCCGGCCTTGCTCAGAATCGGCAGCACATCGCGCACAAAACTCGGCGGCTCATTTTTCACCGCAACCTTCGTCGCACGCACCTCGATGGTGGCGGTGAGTTTGCCGTCCTTGTTCCATGCGAGCAGTCGTCCGTCCTGCGTACCGGCGAAGACGCGCTCGCCATCTGCGCTCGCAGTGATGCAGTGCAGCGCGCTGTCCGCACCCGCGAGTCGCCGCTCCTTCGCAGACTCTGAGGACTGCGTGCCATTGTGCGCCTGAAGTTCCGCGTAGCGCACCGCGTCGCCGCCGTCGGTCGCTGCGAAAATCGTCGGACCACCTGCCACCCACGCGAGCGAGGTGACCGCCATGCTGTGCTTGCCGAGCGAATTGATGCGCTCCTTCGTCTTCACATCCCAGAGCTTGAGCTGCTGATCCGCGCCGCCGCTGATGAGTTGCGCGGCCTTCTCGTCAAACGCAACGGCGAGCACCTGCGCCGTGTGCCCTTCGAGCCGCGCGATCTCCTTGTGCTTCGCGAGATCCCAAATCTTTACCAGCTTATCGCCGCCGGCAGTCGCGAGCAGTTTTCCATCGCGGCTCAGAGCCAGATCAAAAATCGAGTCGCTGTGCGCGACCCACGACGCAGCCACCGTACCCGTCGCAGCCTCAATGATGCGCAGTGTCCCTTCTTCGGAAATGCGCCCATCCGCGGCGATGAGCTGTTTTCCGTCGGGCAGAAAGCGGAGCGCGGCAATGCGATCACTCAGCCCGCCGCTGATCTCGCGCTCCTGTGCAAGCGACTCGCCATTCCACAGCACGATGCGGCGGAACGCGCCAGTCGCGATGCGCTTCCCATCCGGGCTCCAGGCGATGGACTGCACGGGATCGAGATGCGCACTCGCGCGCGCCACGACCGCAGGTTCCTTCCCACTTACATCGTAAAGCACGACCACGTTCCCGCAGCCGACCGCGAGCCGCTTCGCATCCGGCGAAAGCGCCAGCGCGAGCACCGGGTGAAATGCCGGCGGCAGCGCTGCGAGTGATACGTTGCGCGGAGTCGAGGGGCCGCTTTTCAGCGCCGCAGCATCCCACGGCGCACCGTCCTTCACCCAGCGGCGCAGCAATTCGATTTGCGCCGCAGCGATCTGTTTCTTCGGCGGCATGTGCGGGTCCGCATCGGCGGCGAGCGAGGAGAGCAGGGGACTTTTCTCCGGCTGGCCGACAGTGAGCGCTGCGCCGTCATCGCCGCCCTTCAGCAGAGCCTCGCGCGAAGTCATCACGAGCCCGCCCTTCTTTTTCTGATCGTTGTGGCAGGAGAAGCAGTTTGTCTTCAGCACCCGCATCGCCTCCGCGGTCTCGGCGGGCTTCAGTTCCGCGTGCGCCAGGAATGCGGGCAGCAGCGCGAGCGCGATGAGCAGTGTGAGCGGACGGATATATTCCGCGCATCGGCGGCGGATCGTGTCTGAGAATTTCCTGGCGGGGTTCACTGGTGGAGATGAACCGCGACGCGG
>JBDSAR010000255.1:0-4658 GCA_039922035.1 Chthoniobacteraceae bacterium | reverse complement strand
GCCCGCCTGGTAGTTGGCCTGTAGCGTCTCGGCTGTCTTGCGCGCGAGCGGCACGAGTTCCCCGCTCGAAAGTTCATACTGGCGGCGCAGCGTGCTCACCTTGCGGAGCTGATCGCGCAACATCCCGAGCGCGGCATTCCGCTCGGAATCAATTTCCTGCCGCATCGCCTCGACCATCTGCTCCGCTTCGCGCACGCCTGCGGAATACTTGCGCGGGTTTGCCCACGGCACGCTGAAAAAAATCCCCGTGTCGTATTCCGTGAATGTGTCGCCGCTGCCGCGCAAGTGCCGCGCCTCGACGCGGACCTGCGGCTCCGGGATCCACTGGCGATGCGCGAGTTGTAGCCGCGCTTCCTCGGCCTTGAGCCGCTGCGCAGCCGCCGCGAGTTCCGGCCTTTGCGCGACCAGGCGGGCTTCCAGCGTGGCGGGCTGCCACGGCATCGCGCGAAAAGTGAGCACCGCCGGCGACCCGAGCGGCGAACCGGGCCGGCGGTTCATCAGCACATTCAGCGCGGTCTGCTGCTCGGACAGTGCCTGCTCCAGACTCGCGCGCTCCACATCGATCCGCTGGATGTCCATCTGCATGGAAAGGACGTCTGCCAGCGCGGTCTTTCCGACTGCGAGCCTCGCATTTCCCAAGGTGAGGACACTCTTCAGATTGCCCCGGTTTTCCCGACTGATCGCGAGTTGTGCGTGGGCGTTCGCGAGCCGATAGCAGGCAGCCTTTGCCTTCGCCGTGAGGTCGAGCCGCATCCGTCGCACGGCCTCGTACGCCGCGCGCGCTTCGGCTTCTGCCGCCCGTCCGCGGCTCAGATTTTTCCCTCCGATCGGCAGCGTCTGCGAGACCATCCATTCCGCGTCAGAATACTTTGTGAACTGCTTGCTCCCCCTGCGCTCGAAATCCACGCCGATCATCGGATCGTCCCACGCCTTCGCCTGCGGCACGCGCTCCTTCATCGCCATCCACTTTGCCGCAGAAGCCTTGAGCATCGGATTCGCAGCGAGCACTTCACGGACGACCTGTTGCTCGGAAAGCGTCTCGCCCGCGCGGATTCCCTCAGGCGCCATCAGCACTGCGAGGAACAAGGCGATGCAGGCGTTTGCTTTCATGTTTACCCTGCTGCCGATTCGATTTGGCGAATCTCCTCGGCGAGAATGGTGAGCCGCCCGTCCCGCAGGCTCGCGGCGGCGTTCCTCAGCACAAAGGCGATGAACTCCGTTCCGACCCGCAGCACGATCTGCGTCGTCTCGGTGAGGTTGAGATAGTTCTCCCTGGCCGGCTGGATCGTAATCGTGCCGTCCGTGGTGCGGAGTTCCGCGTCATCCGCATGACCGGAGAAAACGCTGCCTCTTGGTGTGTTTAATTCGACGACCATGACATCAGTTCAGGATTGCGGACTCTTTGAGCGGCCCGCGGAGCCGCCCGGATTCAAAGCTGGGCGGCTCGCATTGCAGTTCGTCACCGACCAGCTACCCAGCGCGATTGCCGGGACGCCCTGCCAGTTTGCAACCGTTCGCCCGCCTGGGACTACTTGTGCGTCGCGCAGATCAGCGCGGACTTGTCGCCGCATTTGCTGCAAAGATGCTGGTATTCGCCGATGCTTGCGGCGGTACCCTGGCCCAAGGGGATCTGCCTCACCGTGATCTTGCCTCCGCAGCCGGAGCAGTCGTGCGTCGAGTCGGCCGTGAACCAATGGAGGATGCCTTTCTTGTCCGCGCCGCCTTTCTCGTTGGCGGTTTTGCAGTCCTTGCAGACGAGCGCAACTTTTTCCGTGGGCAGGCAGCACGCCTCGGCTGCCTTCTTGGTGGTGACTCGGTTGTCGAAATGCTTCGTCCATTCGCCGTATTGGAGGCCCGCAGGTTCGGCGTGGGTGATGCTGAGGAAGGCGGCGAAGAACGCCGCGATGAGTATGCTGATGCGTGTTTTCATTTGGTAATCGGTTGGATGTTTCTGGCCGTCCAGATTGTTGAGTGGCGCGCACAGCTTCGTCCGCTGGCCTCGTGGCGGCTACGCATCGGCCCGGAAAAACTGCGCAGATTTTCGGTTTTCAAATGCGACGTGCAGCACGCACTTCGGCAATGTGCGACGAGCACGTGATGGCGTTCGCCGTTGCAGAAGAGAACCGTATCCCGATGGTCGCGGCAGGAAAATTTGAGGGATATTCCGAGCTGCATCGTTTACACTCCCCATATGGATGACCAAGACCTTGACGAACTGCTGTCGCAACGCCGCGACTCGGTGCCGCCACCGATTCCCCCGATTTTTCAGCAGGGCGTGTGGCGCGAAATTCGCCGCCGCAAATCGGAGGCACGGAAGCAGCCCGCCGCATGGCTCGCGTGGCTGCTGGAGCCGCTGTTGGAGCCTGCCGGGGCGTTCGCCGCCCTCGCGTTCGCCTTGCTCGTCGGCGGCGGCTTGGGCGGTGCCGCGATGGGTTCGACATCAAGACGGACGCACCTCGCGTCGGATCTGCAAGTTTTTGGAAGCGCGGCGCCGGCCCTCCCCGCGACCCTCCTGGGCGCTGTGAAATGAAGCCCGTGACCCGTGGGGTGATTGTGCTCGCGCTCGTCGCGGCAGTGGCGTGTGCCGCGTGCTGGTTCACGGCCCGTTATCTCCACCACGGGGGAGGGATGGATTCACACGGGGAGATTCACGCGCAGCTTGGCATCACGCACGAACAGGAGGAGGCACTGAAACCGATCGAGCAGCGATATGCGGAGCAGAAGAAACACTGCGGCGAACTGCTGCGCATCGCAAACGACGAGCTGGGGAAGGCGATCCTCGAAGACCGTGGTGATTCTCCGCGCGTGAAGGCGGCGGTGGCGCGCATTCAGCAGGCGCAGGGTGAACTCCAGAACGCTACTTTGGAGCATATCTTCGAGATGAGGGCGGTGCTGACGCCTCCGCAGTACGACAAGCTCCTGCAATCCAGCGCAGACGCTCTCCGCGCGGTCGAGCATGCCCGATGAGTCGCGGCTCGGCAGAACCGGATCCCGATCTGGAACTGGTGGAAGCTCTCGCCGGAGGTGATGATGCCGCGCTCGACGGCCTGCTGGCGCGTTACGAGCAGCCGGTCTTTCATTTCATCTGCCGGCACGTCGGCAACGAGGCGGACGCGCGTGAAATCGCGCAGGAAGTTTTCGTGCGGCTCTATTTCAACGTCGCGAAGTTCAAGCCGGCGGCGAAATTTTCCACATGGCTCCATCAGATCGCGCTGAATCTCTGCCGCGATCATCTCAAGAGCCGGCGCACACGGCAGGCCGCGGTGACCGAGAGCCTTTCGGCGCGCGAGGACGACGCGGAGCACCCGGCCCGTCAATTTGCGGTGGAAAAGGGAACGCCTTCCGATGAGGCGGTCGCACGCGAAAGAATGGCCGCGCTCGACGCCGGGATGGATGCATTGCCGCCCGATCTGCGCATCGCACTGGTGATGACTGCGCTGGAGCAACGCTCGCATCGGGAGTGCGCGGATCTGCTGGAGACCACGCCGAAGGCAATCGAGACGCGCGTTCATCGCGCACGGAAGCAACTCATCGAGTGGCTCGCAAAGGCTGGCTTCGTCTTCCTTCTGGCGGGCTCGTTGCGCTGAAGATTTTCCCGCGGAATATTTTCCGAGGGATTGGAGCGCGAATGTCGTTTCAACGTGGACATGAAGAATTGTCGCGACTTCCCCTCGCATGCGTCATCGGTCGCGACCCTCTCGCGGCGTTTACTTTTCCCGGCCCTCGTGGCGGGCATCTATCATAGGGCCAGGAACGCTCCTGGATCCGATTCAGCCCTATGAAGGACCACGCCGAATCGAATGCGAGAACACTGCAGGTGCTCTCCGAGTCGGAGATGTATCAGGACTACCAGCGTGCATTTACGGAAGGCACCGGCCTCCCGCTTTCCCTGCACCGGCCCGAAATGCTCCAGATGGTGCATTACGCCAAAAAGAACGAAAACCCTTTTTGCACCATCATGGCGAAGGTCAACCAGAGCTGCGCGGCCTGCTACGCCATGCAATGCGAGCTGGAGGCGGAAGCGCAACTGGAACCAAAAACACTGAAATGCTTTGCCGGGCTGTGTGAGACTGCCGTGCCGGTCCGCGTGGGCGAGAACCTGATCGCATTCCTCCAGACCGGACAAATCCTCCTGCAGCGGCCCGACAAGGCGCGTTTCAGTCGCGTGGCGGCGACGCTCCTCAAATGGGGTGCGGAGGTGGATGTGAAGAAGCTGGAGGAAGCCTATTTCAACACCCGCGTCCTGACGCCGAAGCAATACGAAGCGCTCATCCGGCTGCTCGACACCTTTGCCAAGCACCTCGCCTCATGCAGCGGGGCGCTCGTGCTGCACACCCAGCAGATCGCATCGCCGGCCATCGGGCGGGCGCGCAGCTTTATTGAGGATCACTCGGACGAGGAACTGTCGCTCACCGCAGTCGCGCAAGCGGTGAACATGAGCGCGACCTACTTCAGCGAGAAATTCAAGGAAGTGGCGGGGATCAATTTCGTGGACTACGTGGCGCGCACCCGCATCGAGAAGGCGCGGAATCTCCTGCAAAATCCGAACCTGCGAATCAGCGAGATCGCGTTCGAGGTCGGCTTTCAATCGCTGTCGCAGTTCAACCGGGCTTTCAAGCAAGTCATCGGCGAAGCACCGCGTGACCACCGGGCGAAGC
>JBDSAR010000254.1:0-1816 GCA_039922035.1 Chthoniobacteraceae bacterium | reverse complement strand
CCGCCGCGGAATGCAATGTAAGCGTGCATCTTCTTCATCTGCGCGAGCTGGATGCCTGCGGTGATTTCGAGTCCCTCACTCACCGCACCGAGTGACATCTCGCGACTCACACGCCCGTGATGAATCTGCACAAACGGCACCGCACGCACCGCACGCACCGCACGCACGAGTGCGACGGTCATCTCGTCCGGCACATCGAACATGTCGCACAGCACGCGCTCCCCGCGCTTCAGCGAGACGGAAAATGCGACAAGATTTTTTGCGAGGAGATCAAAGCGTGGGTCATGCATGGCGCGCGACGGTAGCCATCTCCCCCGCCCTGCCAAACAAACTTTCGGCGCAGTCCCGACTCCGAATTCAGATTCCATAAATCGGAGTGTGCGCCCGCATTCCGTTGGAGAACGGGAGCGCACGCTTCCAGCGTGCCGGTTCGCGCATCCTGCGCGAACCATCGGGCCACATGACGCACACGGTTGCGCACCGCATCGTTGGGCAAGTTCCTTCCGCGAGCCGTGTGTCCGGCAAGAATGCCCGACACTGCACGCCGGAAGCGTGCGCGCCCGATTTCATTCGTGGTTGCAGAATGATCGGCGACACGCCGGACACGCGAAACTTTCGCCTCGCGCCTCCACTCATTCTCCGCGAAGCAAAGCGTATGAGCTTGGAAAAACTGAAATCCGTCCCGGAACTCGCGGGAATTTCCGCGCAGTTCGCCGCACGCGGAAAGAAGCTCGTCTTCACGAACGGCTGTTTTGATCTCCTGCATCCCGGACACGTCCGCTACCTCCAGCAGGCGCGCGCGCTTGGCGACGCGCTGCTCGTCGCGCTGAATGGCGACACAAGCGTCCGCGCCCTTAAAGGCCCGACGCGCCCGGTGAACACCGAGCACGACCGCGCCGAAGTCCTCGCTGCGCTCGCGTGCGTGGACTACGTCACGATCTTTCACACCGAGCGCATCACCGATCTCGCGCGCACCATCCGCCCGCAGATCTACGTGAAGGGAGGCGACTACACCATCAATTCACTCGACCCCGGCGAGCGCGGCGCTTTGCAGGAAGTCGGCGCAGAAATCCGCATCCTTCCGCTCGTGCCCGGAAAATCCACGACCAGCATCCTCGAAAAATGGCAGCGCTGAAACTCGGCGTCCTCGGCTCGGGAAAAGGCTCCAACTTCCGCGCCATCGCCGACGCCATCGCGCGCGGCGACATCAACGCCGAGGTGCGCATCGTGATCTCCGACTTTGAAGATGCGGGCATCCTCGCGCTTGCCCGCGAGCGCGGCATCCGCGCGGAATTCGTTTCGCCAGGGCGCTTCAAAACCAAGATGGAACCCGAGCGCGAGCAGCACCTCGCGCAGTTGCTCCGCGATGCGGGCGTGGAACTCGTCGTGCTCGCCGGCTACATGCGCATGGTGAAACCGCCGCTGCTCGATGCATTCCCGCGGCACATCATCAATATCCACCCCTCGCTGCTCCCCGCATTCCCCGGCCTCGAAGCGTGGCGGCAGGCCGTGGACGCGCGCGCCAGCCAGAGCGGCTGCACCGTTCACTACGTGGACTCCGGAATGGACACCGGCGAAATCATCGCACGCTCCGAAGTGCCCGTGCTCGCCGACGACACCGCGGAAACGCTCCACGCGCGCATCCATGACGCCGAGCACAAGCTCTACCCCGCAGTGATTTCACGTCTCGCGTCACAGCTTTCGCACTAAAATTCGGAAGCGGCGTTGCAAAAGGCGGCGCGCGTGTTTTTCTCGCCGCGCAAATGGCTGCCTTCCGACTTTTCGATCTGAATCCCGAGCAGGAGCGCGCGGTGCG
>JBDSAR010000253.1:0-3053 GCA_039922035.1 Chthoniobacteraceae bacterium | reverse complement strand
TTGGTCGCGAGGATGGTGTATTGGCGGAATTCGTAGCCGCAGAGCGTGATGATGGCGGCAGTGGCACCGAGCCATTGCCGGTAGCCGAAGGGCGCACACAACTGCCAGATCATGCAGAACGCGGCGGCGCGCAGCGGCAGTTCCCAGATGGATGCGTAGCGGAGGTTCATCCCGTATTTCACGTTGCACATGATGAGGTAGCTCGCGGCGACGAACACGGCGAGGAACGCGAGTTCCCTCCGGCGCGGCACGACGGCGAAAAGCGCGCCGAGCGCGAGACACACGACGACGGGGCTGATGGTGAGCAGATCAATGAGGTAGCGGTGCCACGGGCCATCGCCGGTGAGCTGCGCGTAGGCGAGGTTCTGCGCCTTGGCGACGAGCGTCTGGTACACCTCGATGAACGGCCCGATGCCGCCGGAAAGCATGGCGAGAATCGCGACCGCGAGCAGCGGCCCCGCAATGCTCAGCAGCACGAAGCGCGGCGTGACGGTGCCGAATTTCAGCCAGCGGTTCGAGAGCACGGCGACGCTGAGCGCGCAGTACACGAAGAAGGCGTTCTCCTTCGTCATCACCATCAGCGCGAGGCAGGCGGTGTGCGCGACGAGCCACGGGACACGCTGGGGATTGCGCAGGCATTCCCAAGTCGTCCACATGCACATCACGGCCCAGAAGGTGAAGAAGCCATCAATGAGCGCGTGCTGGCTGAAGTGAATCTGCAGCGGATCGCACGCCATGAGCGCGAGCACGCCGAGGCCCGTGCCACGCCCGAGCATCCGCATCGCGAAGACGCCGCCGACGATCATGAGCAGCACGGAGAAAAGGCACGAGATGCGGTGCAGCGACGCGAGTGCGGGATCGCGATGATCGGCATCCTGCGCGCGGTCGTCGGTCAGCGGCTTCTGCATCTCCGCCATCGAGAGCGGCGGCGTCGCGCCGAACTGCACATTTTTCCAAATCCACGAGGTGTAAATGTAAAGGAAGCGCGTCGGCGGCAGTTCGCATTCCGCGCCGGGCTTGCGCTGCGTCTGGAGGAAAAAATCCACCAGATCGGGCATCGCTGCCGCGCCGCTGCCATGCACGGTGAGACCGTAGCCGCGCATCGAGTGATCCTGCTGGAAGGTGCCGACAGCCTGCTTGCCGCCGTCCATCATATTCACGTAGCGGCGGTAGAGGACTTCGTCGAAACCCGTGCGCCGGAACGCCGCGGAATCCATGATCCGGATGCTCGCACCGACGACGGCGATCAGTGCGAAGAGGATCCAAAAGACGCGCGCAGTGAGGACAGGTGCCTGCGCGCCAGGCTGAGAAGTGGCGGTCATGGTTGGGCTGATTTGCAGGGAGTGTCTAAGCAGGCATTGCGCCAGAAAGCGATGACCGCACTTTCCAAACCTCGCGCGAGAGCCACACAAGGCAGCCGATGAGCACGAGCCAGGGGAGCAACTGCCACGGCCCCCACAGCGCAATGTGTGGATTGTCGGACTTCGCAAGGTTCCACGGATGCGACCACGGCGATGCCCACGGATCGCCGCGGATGATGCGCGTGCCGTCGGTGATCACGTTTGCCGTCACGTTGTAAAATACGAACAGGAACACCGACGCGGCGGCAGTCACGGCGGCGGCCCAGCGCGGCGCGGCGATGAGGAGAAATGGCGCGAGCCAGACAAAATACTGAGGCGCGATTCCCGCGGCGCAGACGAAGAAGATCAGCCAGACCCACGCGAGCGAGACGAAGAGACCGCGCGCGTCCGCCTTTCGACGCGTCCACGCAATCGCACATGCTGCGGCGATGATCAGCCATTTGCACACGCCCATCACCGCGAACTGAACGCCGGTGAGCTGCTCGAAGCCAATTTTCTGAAAGGCTTCAGCGCCCGTCTGCTTCAGACACCAGCTCAGTCCCCAGATGCCCCAGTAGCCCTGGTAGCCGAGCACATTTCCGAGGAAGGCGCGCGGCGCGCCGAACAGCGCGGGCGACCAGCCGATGAGCGTGACGAGCGACGCGGCGAGCACGAATGGACGCCATGCGCGCCGATCCTCACGACCGAACCACCACATGAAAAACACCGGGCAGAGCAGCAGCGGCGCGACCTTCACATTGCAGGCGAGGCCGAGCGCGATGCCGCACAGCGCGGGCTTTTCCTCCGCCGCGAACCAGGCGGCAGTGAGCAAGAGGAACGCGACCACCGAATCCACATTCCCGTGAAATCCCGAGACCATGAACGCCACCGGGCTGAGTGCGAAAAGCGTGATCGCCCACCACGGCGGGCCGCCGATTTTTGCGCGCAAGCGGATGAGCACGAACACCGAAAGGAAGTCCGCGATGATGCCCGGCAGCCGGAGGAAAAATGGGAGCAGTTCCATCTTCATCTGCGAGCCCGGTTCGATGCGCTGGAGCAGCGCGGCGTATGCGCCCACAAGCGGTGTGTGGTTGAAAATCGGGATATGCTCATACGTCCACGCGAGCCCGTGCAGGCTGATCATTTTTCCGAAGCCGTAGAAGAAAACCGTATCGTTCGTGCCGACTGTCATGGCCGCGCAGTAGAGCTTGGCCACGAGCGCCACGAGGGCCGCGATCAGGACGATTCGGTTGAGACGCATGTGTTGCGGGCTTTAGCAGGCGCTGTGCCTCCGCGCACCCGCCGCACAGCAATTTCTCGTTACCCTTCGCGGCACAACGCTGCCCTGCAAGCCCGCGCATTTTTCGCCGATCGGCTCCCGGAATGCTCCTCTCTGGAAAATTTCGCCGGTCTGCTCAGGACGCAGACGGACGCCCGTTCGCCGCACTCTCGACAGCCGCCCGGCGGCCTGCTTGCGCGTGAACCACGCACTCCTCGGGGTGGCGATTCCCGAGGCGGGCGTCCACTTGCTCAAGTTTTCGTCTGGCCGCGCCTGCTCACCACGGCGCTGAAAATTGCGCTCGCCGGCCTGCTGTTTTCGCTGAGCGCGCTTCTCATGGTGCCGCGAAAACCATCTCCCGCAGCGAGCGAGCCCGGCGCACTCCCCGAGGACATTTTCACAGAGACATCCGGAGCCGATTGAATTCCGAAAAT
>JBDSAR010000252.1:0-4440 GCA_039922035.1 Chthoniobacteraceae bacterium | reverse complement strand
CGGAAAGCCGCGCGGCGACCTCGCGGACGGCCTTCGATGGCGTGACGAGCAAAAGCAGATCGCACTCGCGCAGATCAACGAGGTCCGCGGTGAGCCGGAGCCCGCCGGGCAGGGCGACGCCAGGCAGGCACATCTTGTTTTCACGCGCGGCGGCGATCTCACGCACGTGTTTCTCGCTGTGCCCCCACATGATCGCCGGGACGCCATTTCCGTGCAGCAGCAGCGCGAGCGCAGTGCCCCAGCTTCCTGCGCCGATGACTCCGACTTTTCCAAAGGTCACGATTTCCTCCTCGTGAACCGGTTCTCAGTCCCGTCCCGCAGACGCGTGATATTCGATCGGTGGCGCATGATGACAAGCAGGCCGACCAGCGCTGCAAATCCCGACACCGGCCAGCCATAGCCACGACCTGTGAACTGCAAGCCGATCGCCACACCCGGAAGCGCGACGGCAGCGACGATGCTCGCGAGGGAGACGTAGCCGCTCATTTTGAAAACCGCCGCCCATAGAAGCAGCGCGACCAGGCTCGGCAATGGCATGAGACCGAGAAATACGCCGAGAGAAGTGGCGACGCCTTTGCCGCCCTTGAAGCCGAGCCAGACAGGAAAGCTGTGGCCGATGATGCACGCCATCGCGCCCACGATTCCGGCCCACGCGACATCACCGGAAAATTTCGCCGCGAGCCAGTGCGAGAGCCACACGGCGGCCACGCCTTTGATCACATCGAGCACGAAGACCGGGAGGCCGTACCGCCAGCCGCACACGCGCCAAACATTCGTCGCGCCGATGTTGCCGCTGCCGTGTTGGCGGATGTCCATGCCCTTGAGCCGCGCCGCGAGCAGGCCGAATGGGATCGAACCGAGGAGATAGCTGCCGATGAGACTGAAGGCTAGAGCGAGCACGCGCGGATGGGACGTTTCCGCGGGGCAAAGTGTCAACTTTCTTCCGTGCCTGCGCGCCGCCTATTTCACCTTCTCGTAAAAGCGCAGCGCCTCGATCTTGCTGCCGAATTCCTTCAGCGGATAGAGCCCTTTCGCAGCGCCCGCGCCGGGATCGCGCGTGAGGTAATCGTAGCCATCCTTGCCGGCGATGACGACGAAATGCGTGGTGCCGCCCTCGGTGCGGAGCCGGACGATGACCGGATTGCCGCGCGCGAGATTTTCATCAATCAGCCGGTAGCTGGGCAAATCCTCGTAGGCCTTGCGTGCGATGTTGCCGGTGACTTCGGCGGCCTTTTCCCAAACGAGCCAGCCGGCTCCTTCGTAGCCATCCGCTTCGGTGACGAGCTTGTTGAGCCGCCCAGGGTCCGTGTCCGCGCCGTAGCTCGCGAGCACCATCGCGGCGGACGTGACTGCGCAGCCTTCCGCGCCGAGCGTAGCGGGGGTGTTGCCGAGCATGTCCTTTCGCCAGCGATCGTCGGCCTGCCGCATGCCTGGAACTTTCAGTTCGAGACGCGGACGCTGATACGATCCGCCGCTCGGCTCCAGAATGCCGAGACGATTCCACTCGGCTTCGAGTCGCTTCACGGTCTGCCAGTGATCATACCAGTGAAAGCCGAGGCTGCCGATGACCGTCAGCGCGATGAGGGCAAACGTGATGCGAAGCGCGCGCTTCGAATCGGGCTGCGGGAGTGCGAGTGGATCGTTCGGCATGGGCTATGAGCAGCGGAGCAAAATCTTGCCGCCGCGCTGCGGACGCTGCGCGTGCGCGAGGGCGTCTGCGATCTGCCCCAGCGGATAGATTGCCTCGACGGGGGTCGCAATGATTCC
This sequence comes from Chthoniobacteraceae bacterium, assembly GCA_039922035.1. Taxonomy (GTDB): domain Bacteria; phylum Verrucomicrobiota; class Verrucomicrobiia; order Chthoniobacterales; family Chthoniobacteraceae; genus SXWH01. The sequence continues at coordinate 2,673 of JBDSAR010000252.1, read as the reverse complement.
GCGTGCGGCAAGTGTTGCGAGTTCTGCAAGCAGTGCAGCCGCGTTCTCATCGCCGGCGCGCTGATACCAGCGCGATACCCAGAACCCACGCCACGCGATATCCTGAAAGATGAGCAGGCCGTTCGGAATCTTCAGGGGCTGCCGCGCCATTGCGCCGTAGGTCACGATGGTTCCGCCGGGCGCGAGCGAGCCAGCAAGCCGTGTGGCGCTGTCGCCGCCGACTGCGTTCAGTGCAAGATGAATCGGCACGCCGCCGGTCGCCGCCTTGATTTCTGCGGATATTTTCTCGCCCTCGACGAGCACCACATCCGCGCCCTCGGCCTTGAGTTTATCCACGAGTTCCGGACGGCGGACGACATTCACCGTGCGCCAGCCGAAATGCTTCGCAAGCCGGATCACGCAGCGGCCGACGGCAGAATTTGCGGCATTCTGGACGATCCACTCGCCAGGCTGGAGCGATACGAAATCACGCAGCATCAAGAGAGCGGTCGCGGGATTGATGCGCAGCATCGCGGCCTGCTCCAGCGGGACATCCGGGGCGATCCGCAGCAGGTCGGCTGCATTCGCATTTCCCACCTCACGCCACGCGCCAAAACGATGCGGCAGCAGCACGGCGTCTCCCGGCGCGAAACCGGTCACGCCCGCTCCGCATTCCTCGACCACACCGACGCCCTCGACTCCGGGTGTGCCGGGAAGCTCGGGCCGGATGGGATACTTGCCCTCCAGCACGTTGATGTCTGCAGGATTGATCGGCGAAAATTTCACGCGCACGCGCACGTCGCCCGCCGCGGGCGCAGGAAGATCCATGGTCTCCATTTTCGCGACGAGCTCCGGCTCGCCGTGCTCACGGATGATAATGGCGCGGACTTTTTGCATGATGCCGGTGACGATGCCGCGAAGAGCGATTGCTGCAAGCGTGACGCGGACGGGAGTGTCCACTTCACAAAAGAAGGAAGGGCGGGCGAGCTTTCAACTGGGGGAATGCTCGCCCGCCCTTGTAGGAGGAATCTGTTGTGCGGCGGCTATGCAGCCGGCGCGGGTTCACTGGGTTTTGGCGTACCGGCGGTGGTAAAGACAAGCTCCTTTTCATTCGCGGTGACCTCGGCGGTGTCGCCAGGCTTGAAGGTGCCCTTGAGCATCTCCTCGGCCATCGGGTCCTCAAGGTAGCGCTCCACGGCGCGGCGCATGGGGCGCGCTCCGTAGGCGGGATCGAAGCCTTTCTCGATGAGGAAATCGCGCGCTTTCTCGTCGAGGACCACCTTGATTTCCTTCTGCTTGATGCGCTCGACGAGCTTGGCGACTTCGAGATCCACGATGTGCTGCAGGTCGGGCTTGCCGAGTTGGTGGAAGACGATGAGGTCGTCGAACCGATTGATGAACTCGGGCTTGAGGACACGCTTCGCCTCGCCGAGCACCTTGCCCTTCATCGAGTCGTAGCTGGCGTCCTCTTTGTCCGCACCGAAGCCGAGCGTGACCTTCTTCATCTGCTCCGCGCCGATGTTTGTGGTGAGGATGATGATGGTGTTTCGGAAATCAATCTTCCGCCCGAGCGAGTCGGTGAGCTTGCCTTCCTCAAGCACCTGCAGGAGCAAATGCAGGACGTTCGGATGCGCCTTTTCGATCTCGTCGAAAAGCACGACCGAATACGGACGGCGGCGGACCTGCTCGGAGAGCTGGCCGCCCTCATCGTGGCCGATGTAGCCGGGAGGCGAACCGACGAGCCGCGAGATGGTGTGCTCCTCGCGATACTCCGACATGTCGAACTGGATGAGCGCATCGCGCGCGCCAAACATGTATTCGGCGAGTGTCTGCGCGAGATACGTTTTGCCGACGCCGGTGGGGCCGAGGAAAATGAACGAGCCGATCGGACGCCGCGGATCCTTGAGGTCCGCACGCGAACGGCGCAGTGCCTTCGCGACCGCGACGACGGCTTCGTTTTGTCCGACGACTTTGCCGGTGAGTTCGGTCTCCATGCGCAGGAGCTTTTCATTGTCCTCCTGCTCCATGCGGTGCAGTGGCACACCGGTCCACTTCGCGACGACGACGCGCATGTCCTCCTCGGTGACGACGATTTCCTTTTCCTCGCGCTTCTTCTCCCAGTCCTTGAGCACGGAGTCCTTGCGTTCCTTCGCCTGCTTCTCGGTGTCGCGGAGCGCCGCGGCTTTCTCGAAGTCCTGCGCTTTGATCGCGCCTTCCTTCTGCGCCTTGATGCTCTCGATTTCCTTGTCGATGTCCTTGATATCGGGCGGGCGTGTCATCGAGGTGATGCGCGCACGCGCACCGGCCTCGTCCATCACGTCAATCGCCTTGTCCGGTAGGAACCGGCCCGTGAGATAGCGGTCGCTCAGCTCGGCGGCAGCCTTCAGGGCCTCGTCGGTGATGCGCGCCTTGTGGTGCTGCTCATACTTGTGCCGGATGCCTTTCAAAATGAGGATCGTGTCCTCGACACTCGGGGCTTCGACTTTCACCTGCTGGAAACGGCGTTCGAGCGCTGCGTCCTTCTCGATATACTTGCGATACTCGTTGAGCGTGGTTGCGCCGACGCACTGGAGTTCGCCGCGGCTGAGTGCGGGCTTGATGATATTGCTCGCGTCCAACGCGCCTTCTGCGCTGCCTGCGCCGACGATCGTGTGCAACTCGTCAATGAACAGGATCACGTTCTTCGTGCGGCGG
>JBDSAR010000251.1:0-3062 GCA_039922035.1 Chthoniobacteraceae bacterium | reverse complement strand
TGCTCGCGTCGCCGCACTATGGCGAGCGGATGGCGCAGCACTGGCTCGACGTCGTGCGGTATGCGGATTCGAGCGGATTTGCGAATGACTACGAGCGCGGCAATGCGTGGCGGTATCGCGATTACGTCGTCCGGGCGTTCAATGACGACAAGCCCTACGCACAATTCGTGCGCGAGCAGATCGCCGGCGACGAGATCGCCGAAAACCCCATTCAAAATTCAAAACTCAAAATTCAAAATTCCGAACTGCTGATCGCCACCGGCTTCCTGCGCATGGGGCCGTGGGAACTCACGGGCATGGAAGTCGCGAAGGTCGCCCGCCAGCGGTTCCTCGACGACGTGACGAACAGCGTGGGCGAGACATTCCTGGCGCACTCGCTGCAATGCGCGCGCTGCCACGATCACAAGTTCGATCCGATCCCGACGCGCGATTACTATTCGGTGCAGGCGGTCTTCGCGACGACGCAGCTCAGCGAGCGGCCCGCGCCATTCCTGCCGGAGGAAAATGTGAGCGGCTTCGAGGAGAGAAAATATCTCGAATCGCGCCGCGCGGAATATCTCGCGAAGCTGGAAGAACTCGACGCAAAGCTCGTGAAGAATGCCGGGCGCTGGTTTGCGGAAAATGGAATCGATGCGACGAAGTGGAGCGCCGCGATCGAGCAGGTGCGCAGGCAGCCGGGCGCAAATCGCAACGGCAAGCGGCGCGAGTTTACGAACGTGTTTGAGTCCGCTCGCACCGCGCTCACGAAGGAGGGAGTGCCGGAGGAACAGTTTCCGCCAAAGCTCTTCGGCTTCGGCCCCGAGGACTACGGCAACGAGCGCGTGGCGCGCAAGGGACTCGAACGGCTCAAGTGGGAACTCGACCGCTACGAACCCGTGACGCTCGCGGTTTACAGCGGCCGCACGCCGGATGTGAAATCAGTGTATGCGCCGATACGCATGCCGGCTAACCGCATGAACGACGGCGAACTCGAGGAGACATGCGTGCTCACCGGCGGTGACCCTTTTGGCAGCGGTGCGAAAGTGCTGCCCGGCACACTCAGCGTGCTGGATGGAATTCTTCCGAGTTCCGAGTTCCGAGTTCCGAGTTCCATCGAGGGCCGGCGCAAGGCGTTCGCCGAGTGGGTGGCGAGCCCGGAGAATCCGCTCGCCGCTCGCGCCATCGTGAATCGCATCTGGCTCTGGCATTTTGGCGAGCCCATCGCGGGCAATCCCAACAACTTCGGCAGCACCGGCAAGAAGCCCACGCATCCCGAATTGCTCGACTGGCTCGCCGCGACGTTTGTCGAGCAAGGTGGATCGTTCATGGCGATGCACCGGCTCATCCTTTCGAGTGAGGCCTACCGCCGCTCCACGCAGCATCCCGACCGCAAGACGCTCGCTGAGAAAGATGCAACCGGGACAAGTTACGCAGTGTTCAAGCCACGCCGTCTCACCGCCGAGGAACTGCGCGACGCGATGCTCGCCGCCACCGGCGAACTGAACCCGACGCTCGGCGGCATCCCGAATCGCCCGGAGATCAACCTCGAGGCCGCGCTGCAGCCGCGGCAGGTCATGGGCACGTTCGCAAATGCATGGACTCCGAATCCCAAGCCCGAGCAGCGCCATCGCCGCTCCCTCTACGCGCTGAAAATCCGCGGCCTGCGCGATCCTTTCCTCGAAGTGTTCAACGAGCCCGCGCCGGATTTTTCCTGCGAACGACGCGAGGCATCCACCGTCACGCCGCAGGTCTTCAGTCTTTTCAACGGCCGCGCCAGCTACGACCGCGCACTCGCGCTCGCAAATCGCGCGGTGAAGGAAACGAAATCCGACGACGCGGCGCTCACGCTCTGCTTCCAGTTCACGTTTGGTCGCACGCCGAATGCCGATGAACTGGCGGCTGCGCTCGCGCACTGGCGCGCGATGGAAGCGAAGCAGGGCGCGGCAAAACTCGACTCGCCGAAGCCGCCCCTTGAAGTGAAGCGCGAGGCCGTCGAGGAGAACACCGGCGAAAAATTCACCTTCAACGAGAAGCTCGAAGCCTATGCCGACTTCATCCCCGACCTGCAACCCAGCGCCGTCGATGCCCGCACGCGCGCACTGGCCGATGTGTGCCTCGTGCTCTTCAACTCGAATGAGTTTGCGTATGTCTATTGACGCATCACTTCACCAGCTTCCGCAGCCGCGCAGTCACATCATCGCGCGACAGCACGCCCGCGGCGACGGCCAGCGTGAGCGTTTCCCATTTCTCGCCGTCCGGCGCAGGCTTGGAGCCGTTGAGCTGAAGAAAGACCAGGCACGCACCCAGGGCGACGCGCTTATTGCCGTCCACAAACGGATGATTTCCACAAAGGTAAAACAGATACGCGGCGGCAATCTCGATGGTGTCCGCATACGGCGAACTGCCGCCGAAGGACGACTGAGGCGTCGCGACGGCGGACTCCAGCAGCGGGCGCTCACGCAATCCCGGCAAGCCGCCGAATTGCCCGATGGCCTCGGCGTGAATCTCCAGCACGATCTCCACCGTGAGATGGATGCAGTCTTCCGGTCGCCGCTTCATGCGAGGCGCTTCATCGTGCGGGCGTATTTCTTCATCGTGGATTTGACGAGCGCGGTGACTTCCTCGCGCGGTGGAATGGAGGCGATCGGCGCAATCGTGATCGTGCCGCCGGGATGCACCTCCACGTTCACCTGGTCACCGAGCTTGAGCCGCGCGAGTTGGAGCAGGGCGGAGTCAAAGATGATTCCCTGGGAATTGCCGAGCTTGGTGATGGTTTTGATCATGCCGTATTACTATGTTTGATGCCCCGTCCTGTCAACGCGCCCCATGAACACACGCCATCCGTTTTCCTGCGCCGGCACCCGCGCGCTGCACGCTCCGACGCGGCGTGAGTTCATCTACAGCCTCGGTGCCAGCATCGGCAGCGTCGCGCTCACTTCGCTGCTCTCACGTGAGGCGGCGGCGGCGGAGAAAGTGAACCCGCTCGCGCCGAAGGCCGGGCATTTTCCGGCGAAGGCAAAGAGCTGCATCTTCCTGATGATGGAAGGCGGGCCGTCGCACATTGATACGTTCGACCCGAAGCC
>JBDSAR010000250.1:0-5059 GCA_039922035.1 Chthoniobacteraceae bacterium | reverse complement strand
GGAACGACGACGTTGTTGCCATGCGCGACGTAGATCATCCCGTCCGGCCCGAGCTTCACGTGATTGCGCCCGTGCCCCACGCCGCCCTCGGTGCGCAGCATTTCGTCCATTTGAACAAACGTGCCGTCCCCGCGCGTGTCGCGCAGTCGGCAGAGCAGTTTGCTGTTGTTCGCGTTCACGTAGAGCGCGCCATGCGCGTAGAGCAGGCCGCGGCATTCGAGCAGCGTGTCGTTGATCACCTCCACCTTTTCCACGCCAGCGCCAGGGCTCAGCGTCATGCGCAACAGTCCCTTTTTCTCACGCGCGATGGTCAGCCGCCCCTGCGGATCGAATGCCATCGAGACCCACGAATCCTCCTCCGGCGTGGCCGAGCGCAGCAGCTCGATCTTGAATCCTGCCGGCACGGTGATCGCCGCCGCCGCCGTCGCCGTGCCCGCTGAAAGCGCCAGCTTCCACGTGTTGTACGCATCGGGCTGGCGCGTGACTTCGGTGAGGCCCGGTTGGGCGAGCGAAAATACAGCGCTGCAGAGAAGAGCGGCACTCGTGATGCAGCGACGGAAGGAGAGCGAAAGCGGAGAGGGCATGGGAGGTCACCCATTCACCACGACCACCGGCCACCGTTGCAATACTTCTTAAACGGAACGCGACTGCCTGCGCTACACACTCAAGCCGCCTTCTGCGGCGGCTTGATGAGGAATGTGAGCGCGGCACCCGCGATGAGCAGCGCGGCGGCGGTCTGGAACGATGAATCGAAACTTCCGCTGCTCGCCTTCAGCCGCTGGGCGACGGAACTGAGCAGGCTGCCCGCGCCCCACGCGGTAAAGAGGATGCCGTAGTTCATGCCGAAGTTTTTCAGGCCCCACAGATCCTTCGCGAAGGACGGGAAGAGCGTGAGGTTTGCCCCGTAGTTGAAGCCGATGAGCGTGGCGACAAGGACGATGATGTATTTCGCACCATCGGTGGATTTCGTGACGGGTATCGCGATGAACATGAGTGCGGCCTGAAACAGCAGCACCAGCAGAAGCGTCCAGCGGCGTCCGATTTTATCCGAGAGCACTCCGGCTGCGATGCGTCCGACGGCGTTGCCGATGGCCATGACGGCGACGGCGATGAAGGCGGATTCCTTCATCGTAGTCTTCGCCATGCCACTGATGCTGCTGATGACCATGAGGCCCGCGCCGGCACCGGCAAAGTAGATGAGCCACAGAATCCAGAACGATGGCGTGCGGATGATCTCGCCGGGCGAGAGACCGGTGGCGGCGGGTTTCGCCGTCGTGCCGGGCGCAGCGGCGGCGGCGTAGCCCGCCGGCGGATTCTTCAGCAACTGCGAGAGGCCGACGATGGCGATGAGAAATCCAACACCGAGAAAGAGCATGGATTTCTGCAACTGGTAGTTCGTGACGAGCCATTTCGAGAGCGGCGCGAGATAGACGGGCGCGAGGCCGAAGCCCGCGACGACAAGCCCCGCGATGAGGCCGGTCTTCGCAGGCGGGAACCATTTCAGCGCGGGCGGCGTGGTCGAGGAATAGCCGAAGCCCATGCCGAGCCCGCCGAGCACGCCGAAGCCGACCAGCCACATCGCGTAGCTGTTCGTGGTGGAGATCAGGATCATGCCCGCTCCGATGAACAGTCCGCCGAGCGTGGCCGTGACGCGCGGCCCGAGTTTGTCCTGGCATCGGCCGGCGAGAATCATCGTGCCGGCAAAGACGAGGCAGCAGAGCGTGTACGGGTCGTTGAGCTGCGCGCCGGTCCAGCCGAACTCCTTCGTGATGGCGTCCTTGAACATGCTCCACGCGTAGAGCACGCCAAGCGCGAGATTGATGCCGAGTCCGGCGAAGGTGACGATCCAGCCGCGGTTTGCGGTCGTGTGTGGTGTGTCAGTCATGGTGGGTAAGGGTTATTTGGGGAGATGCGGTTCGTTCTTATTCCTAATCTTATTCATACTCCTAATCCCGCCCTCCATCGGCGCAGGGGGATTAAGAATAAGATTAGGATTAAGACGCTGCCCGTTTTCGTGATGGCTGCTGCGCGGATTTCACAGCGCGTTTTGGGGCGGGCTTACGCGTCTTTTTGAAGAGACGCGCGTGTTCGTCGAGCAGATAACGGTCGGTCATGCCCGAGACGTAGTCGCAGACCGTGCGATGCAGGCCGACTTCGTCCACCCGGCGCGCGGTCGCCTCCCCGAGCAATTCGGGCTTTTTCAAATACGCTCCGAAGACATCGCCGAGCATCTCGCACGCCGCCTTGTTCGCACCGGCGACACGCGGGTGGTAGTAGAGATTTTTGTAGAGGAATTTGCGGAGTTGCACGTTCGCGCGGCGAAGCTCGGGACTGTAGGCAATGAGCGGCTCGCGGTGTCCGCGCACATCATCGGCGCTGCGCACGCCTGCGGCATCAATGCGCGCGGAACTCGTGCGGATGACGTCGGCGACCTGACGATCAATGAGACAGCGGATGACATACGCGCGAAACTCCGCGCCCTTGAGTGCAGGAAAATCGCTGCGCACCTGCTCCTCGGTACCGCGCCACGCCTCCAGCGCGGCGAGCTGCTTTGGTTCGAGAAGCTTGAAGTCGAGACCGTCATCAAGGTCGTGGCTGTAGTATGTGATCTCGTCCGCGAGATTCGCGACCTGTGCTTCGAGCGACGGATGCGCCGTGCGCTTTCCACCGGGCTTCGCGCTCTCGTAAAAGCGTGCGTGCTTTTGCAATCCCTCGCGCACTTCGTGGCTGAGATTCAGGCCTGGAAATTTCGGATAGCGCAGCTCGATCACGTCCACGATGCGCAGGCTTTGCTCGTTGTGATCGAAGCCGCCGCGCTTTCGCATCAGCGCATCGAGCGTCTCCTCGCCCGTGTGACCGAACGGCGGGTGCCCGAGGTCGTGCGCCAGCGCGATGGCTTCGGCGAGATCCTCGTTCAGTCCGAGCGCACGCGCGACGGTGCGCGTGATGTTCGCCACTTCGAAGGTATGCGTGAGCCGCGTGCGCAAATGATCGCCTGTGCCGTTCAGAAAAACCTGCGTCTTGTATTCCAGCCGCCGGAACGCGCGGCTGTGAATGACGCGCGCACGATCGCGCTGGTAATCCGTGCGATGCGGATGCCTGGGCTCGGGAAAAATGCGCCCCTCGGAATCACCGGACTTTTGCGCGTAACTCGCCAGTGCGACGCGCTCCTGCACCTCGAGTTCCTCACGTGTGCGGATCACTTCTGCTCCCCCTTTGTCTTCACCTCGATGTGCGCGATGTCCTCCTCAATGCGCCTCCGCATCGCCCGGCCGGCGGCGCGGATGATCAGCATGTCGAAAACCGCGAGCAGCATGCCCGCAATGGTGAGCCACGCGCACACCGCCCAGTATGCAAAGTACAGCCACACGTGCCGCCGTGCCCAATCGCCCGACAGCAACCATGAGCCGAGAAAAAGCATCACCATCGCCGCGAGCATGAGCCACAGCATGAGGTTCCGCCGCAGCCGCGTGTCGCGGAGGATGCCCTTGGTGAGGAGAAGGATCGCGCGGAACATTTCCAGAGGTTTCCTTTTCCGAGCGCGCAACGTCGAGAAAAGAAACACCACACAAGCCGTAGCCGCGTTTGTCAAAAAGCGGGCTGACCCTCCTGAAGGGAAGCAATGGATTCCCGCACTTTTACCAGCGCGGTTACGATCCGTGAAGATTCCGTTCGCCGCAGGGCTGCGCGGGCGCGATAAACTGTGCGCAATGAAACTGCGGCAAAATCAAGTCTGGCATCTCGGAGGGGAATTCCTGCGCATCGTCGCGTTGGAACGTCTGGAGGTAAGCTACAAGACGATGAAAAATCTCGCGACCGGCGAAGGGAAGCATGCAACCGCGACGAAGAAGGAATTCTGCCGGCTCATCAAAGGCGCGAAGCTGCTGACCTCGGAAGAGGAACTCGGATTTCGCGCGCAGTAGCCGCTACCTCTGCACGCTCTCCGCGCGCGGTTTGCGAGCATCAAGGATTGCCGCCACCACGAAAAGCCCGGCGGCAACGAAGATGCATGAATCCGCGACATTGAACGCAGGCCAAGGATTCGCAAAAGGGACATGCAGATCGAAGAGCAAAAAATCCACGACGTAGCCGTGGATGAAACGATCGGTGATATTTCCGAGGATGCCGCCAAGCAGCAGCGGAACGGCGATGCGTGACGGGGTGTCCCTGAATACATTTCTCCTCCACGCGATGAGCAGGCCGATGAATGCCACAATCGAAATCACAATGAAAACCCACGGGTGATCGCTGAGAAAACTGAACGCAGCACCGGTATTCCCCCAGTGCACAATCTGGAACCAGCCTGGGATCACATCGGTATCGAGCGGCAGATGCTCCGTTCTCAAGATCGCTTCCGGAAACTTCGCGAGGTTTCTTTCACTCGGCACGAGCGCGTAGTGGGTGAAAATCCACCATTTCGTAAGCTGGTCGAGCGCGTAAGCCGGCAGGGCAATGGCGGCGAGGAATTTCATGACGCAGGCAGCGCCTCGTCGCAGCGGGCGCAGACGTCCTTCGCGGTGAGCGGCTGGTGGCGCCAGCAGCGCGGGCACTGCGGCCGCCCGCTCTTGGCGACACGCGCGCCGAGGGCAGTGCCGCTGCTGATGGTGAGTTCGCTGACGATGAGAAACTCCTCCAGCTCCGCGTGCTCATGCGCGCCATAGGACGAATACGTCGCATATGACTCCTGCGGCAGTTCCAGCGTGATGGCGGCTTCGAGGGACTTCGCGATCGTCTTCGCCTGGCGCGCGGGCTCGATGGCTTGCTGGTAAATGGCGGCGCGCAGCTTCAGCCACTCGTCCACCTTTGCTTCCAGCGCTTCGTCGCGGAGCGCAGCGTTCGCGTTCGGCAACGTCTCGATGTGGATGCTCGTCTTGTGGCCGGCAAATTCCCACGCCTCGTCGGCTGTAAAGGCGAGGATCGGGGCGAGGAGTTTTGCCACGGCGGAAAAGCACGCGTGCATCACGCTCTGCGTGGCGCGGCGGCGCGGGCTGTTGGCGGCGTCGCAGTAGAGGCGGTCCTTTGTGATGTCCACGTAGAGCGCGCTGAGGTCCACGGTGCA
>JBDSAR010000249.1:0-3046 GCA_039922035.1 Chthoniobacteraceae bacterium | reverse complement strand
CGATGCCAAATGCCTTGCAAATGTCGCGCGCCACATCCGGCGTCGCCGTCGCCGTGAGCGCGAGCACGGGCCGCAGCGACAACTCCTCCGCCACGCGCGCGAGCCGCAGATATTCGGGGCGGAAATTGTGCCCCCACTCCGAAATGCAGTGCGCCTCATCAATCGCGAGCAGCGAGATTTTCACCCGCCGCAGCCGCTCGATGAATGCCTCGCCCGACAGCCGCTCCGGCGCGACGTAGAGCAGCTTCAATTTCCCTTCGCGCAAATCCGCATACACCCGCTGCGTCTCCTCCGCCGTGAGACTGGAATCCAGCCGCGCCGCCGCAATCCCGCGCGCCCGCAGCGCGTCCACCTGATCTTTCATCAGCGCGATGAGCGGCGAAATCACGAGCGCCGTCCCCTCCAGCAACACCGCCGGCAACTGGTAGCAAAGCGACTTCCCCGCCCCCGTCGGAAACAGCGCGAGCGCCGATTCCCCATTGAGCAGCGCCCGGATGACATCCTCCTGCCCTTCGCGAAAAGCCTCGTGGCCGAAATGCGTCCGGAGAGATTGCAGCAAGTCCATGCCGACGCTGATAGCCGAGCGGAATGACGCGAGCAAGGCCGCCAAGGAACGGTGACATTCCTGTCGCCGTCTTCGATGAGCGAAGCGCCAAACTCCTCCGAGAGCGGTCCCGCACTCCTGCGCACACCAGAGATCGAGCACGCCCGCGAAGCGGAACCATTCGCATCCGGGCCTTGAGCCGCGCGGTGGGCGGGCCTAGAATGTGTCATGCCCGTCGCCGGTCTCGATCTCACAGCGGAAATCCAAGCGCTCAAACGCGAGCGCAATGCCGTCATTCTCGCGCACAATTATCAGGTGAAGGAAATTCAGGAGCTTGCGGATTTCGTCGGCGATTCGCTGGGGCTCGCATACAAGGCGGCGGAGACGAAGGCGGATGTGATTGCATTTTGCGGCGTTCACTTCATGGCCGAGACGGCGAAGATCGTGAACCCCACGAAGACGGTCGTCCTTCCCGATCTGAACGCGGGCTGCTCACTCAGCGACTCGTGCCCGGCGGACAGGCTGGAGGCGCACCTGAAAGCGCATGCGGACAAGAATTACTACGTCGTCGCCTACATCAATTGCTCGGCGGGCGTGAAGGCGCTGTGCGATGTGATCTGCACGAGCGGGAATGCCGCGAAGATCGTCGAACGCGTGCCGAAGGATCGGAACATCCTTTTCGTCCCGGATGAAAATCTCGGGCAATGGGTGATCGAGCACACGGGGCGGCCGATGGATCTTTGGAAAGGCAACTGCTACGTCCACGTCGAGTTCACACGGCAGGCGATCGAGCGCATCAAGGCCGAGTGGCCGGACGCGCCGGTCGTCGCGCATCCGGAATGCACGCGCGCCGTGCGGTTGCTCGCGGACGAAGTGTGCTCGACGGAAAAGATGATCACATTTTGCAAAGGGCACCCGTCGCAGGCCTTCGTGATCGTGACCGAGAGCGGGATGCTGCACCGGCTGCGGCGCGAGATTCCGGGGAAGCATTTCATCGCCGGCCCGACGGACAAGTGCGCATGCGCCGACTGCCGCTACATGAAGATGAACACGCTCGAAAAACTCCACGCGTGCCTGCAAAACTTGGAGCCGCAGGTCGTCATCCCCGAGCCCGTGCGTGCGCGCGCGGAACTGCCGCTGCGACGGATGCTGGAGTGGAGCCGGTAGAAATCGGATGACAATGAGTGCGATGGAGCGGACGACTTTTCCACACCGGTTTCGCCAGGCGCTGGCGCTGCTTTTCTCCGCGATGCTGTGCGGATGCGAGGACAGGAGCAGGACGGCCCGCGATGCCGCCGAGGAGATGGGGCGGATGTTTTCCGAGCAGCGGATCGGCGAGGCTTACGAGGGGACCGCCTCGGCGTTCCGGTTTCGGCGCTCGCAGAATTACTTCGAGGCGCGCGTGCGCGATCTCGGCCTGTGTGATGCGCGCGCCGTGAAGTGGGATGAGGCGGAACGCAACGGTCGGCTGGCGACGGTCCACGGCGCCTTCACGCGCAAGGACGGCACCAAGCTGGCGCTGAACTTTGTCTTCAGCACGGAGGACGGAGGGTGGCGCCTTGTGGAGGCCCGCTCCGATCCCGCTGCCGGCGGTGTCGCGGAGGATGTCTTCGCGGTCACTGCGCGCACCCGGGACACCATCATTGCGCGGGCGGTGGAAATCCTCGAGCCGAACGCGGCTGAGATCCCGCCGGAGCCGCAACTCCGGCAACTCGCGGAGGACACGCTCCTGCTTTTCAACGAGGCGATCCAAAACGACGGCGATTTTTCCGCGCTGTATGCGGCGGCTTCCGATCGATGGAGGTTTCGCGGACGCGATCCCCGCGATCTGACTTATGGCGGATCCGACCCGGCACGGCTGAAAGCTCTGGACCCTGACAACAACGACAACCGGCTGACGATCGCGGCTCTCCACAATGCCTTCGCTGCGGCAGTCCAGGCGAAGGTGGACATCTCGCCCATCAAGGGGAAAAAGATGATCCTCTCCGAGCCGGCGAGGGTGAATTCCGATGGAGTCCTGATTTTGAACGGAACTTTTGATGTGAGCGTCCTCCAAGCCAGCATGCCGGGCCGTCCGAGACGTGTGGAATTCAACCTCGAATTCGTCCGCGAGGCGGCGCAGTGGAAACTTTTCGGCCTCACCGTGAACATTCTCGCCGCGGATACGAAACCGGCGCAAAAGCCGTGAAACCTAGCTGCGCAATGCGGCGAGCGCGGTGTCGAGCGAAGCGCAGTCGGTGATGCTGAGCACGGGCGTGTCCTTGCGTGTGCGTTTTACGAGTCCGGCGAGCACTCCGCCGGGGCCGAGTTCGAGGAAAAGCTCCACCTTCTCGATGTCCACGAGGAACTCGATCGTCTCCGTCCAGCGCACCGAGCCGGTGACTTGCGCAGAGAGCGCGGCGCGGATTTCCGCAGGATCGGCGACGGGGCGCGCGGTGACATTGGCCACGACGGGAAATGCGGGCGGTTGCATCGGAGTCGCGGCGAGCTGTGGTGCGAGCG
>JBDSAR010000248.1:0-9570 GCA_039922035.1 Chthoniobacteraceae bacterium | reverse complement strand
GGGTGGATGACCGCAAACCCACTCTCGCACGGGAAAGCATCGTGGGCCTCGCGCTCTCGGGCGGCGGCGTGCGAAGCGCGACGTTCGCACTCGGCGTGCTGCAGACGCTCGCCAGGAAAGGGAAGCTCCGCCACATTGACTACCTGGCCACCGTCTCGGGCGGCGGATTCGCAGGCGGTTTCCTCGGGCGACTCTTCACGCGCAAAGGCATAGCCGATCTCGCCGATCCGTGCGCGCGCGCGGAGGAGATCCTCAGCTCGAATGACAGCGGCCCACTCCGCTGGTTGCGCGCACAGGCGAACTATTTGTTTGCCAATGGCAAGGACGACTTCCTCATCGCTGCAGCCGTCTATTTTCGCAATGTCTTCACAGTTCACCTCGTCATCGGCGCGATGCTCGTGGCGGTGTTCGGGATGCTCGTCGGCATCACGCGGCTGGCCGTTTTCCAGACGCTCATCCCGCAACTCCCGCCGCTGCCCGCATGGCATGACCTGAATCCCCTGCCTTCGCTCTGGTGGTGGCTGCCGCTCGCCATGCTCGCGCTCGTCATCCTGCCGATGAAGCTCGGCTATTGGCTCGCGCCTAAGCCGCGGTCCTATCGTTCGCATCCGCCGTACCCGCTGGCCGCGTGGCTCATTCTGATCATCGGAGCATCGCTCACGCTCTCATTGCCGGGAGCCGGCAAACTGGTCGGCGGCGCCATGCTCCTCGCGCTTGCTCTCGCATGGATCTGGCAGGAGATCGCACGGCGCGGCCTTTCGGAGGCCGATGTGAAAGCATGCCGGGCGGAGGGACCGCTCGTGCGGAACCGACTCACGCGCGGACTCGGTGAAGCGCTCGCCCTTTTTTTGATGCTCCTCCTCTGGGTCGGGCTGGACAGCCTCGCTCGTACCATCGCCGAAACTCGCCATCTGACAGCGATGATTTCCGCGCTGCTGGCGCTCTCGCCCACGTTGCACATGCTAAAATCGAGGGCCGTCACCATTCTGCCGAAGAGCGACACGCCCGGGTCATTTACCACGGAGAAAGTCATCGGCTTCGTGCTCGCGTTCGCCTTGCTCTTTCTCGCGGATGTCATCGCGCACACGCTGTTCCTGTCCCTTGAGCCAAAGTGGGCGTGGGGTGGCCTGCTGATCGCGCTCGCATTCTCCGTGGTGATTGGCCGCGCGTTCGATCTCCTCAACTATACTTCGCTGAGCGAGACCTATGCTTCGCGCCTGAAGCGCACCTTCCTCGGCGCATCCAATCCTGAGCGCACGCAAGGCGCGGACAGCAGCGGGGCCGACGTCCAGATCGTGCATCCGGGCGACGATTTGCCGCATGCAAAATACCGCCCCGAGCAACACGGCGGCCCACTGCATCTCATCTCCGTCTGCGTGAATGAAACCGTCGATCATGCGTCGCAGCGTGAGATTCGCGAACGCAAGGGCCTGCCCATGACGCTCGGGTCGTTCGGGGTCAGCGTCGGCCTGCGTTACTTCGCACAATGGTCGCCGACCATCGACGAACCTTGGTGGCTGGGAGCGCGCCGCCATTTTGAAGGCATCGATCATGATGGCGCGAACTCGCCGTCGCTCGAGCCGCTCCGGCTCAATTGCGATCCTAATACCTTCCACCCGCTGGGCCGACGGGACGACAGGCCCGCCGTCGTGCAGAGCCTGTCGCTCGGCGACTGGATGGCGGTGTCGGGCGCGGCATTCTCCACCGGGAATGGCCGCGCGACGAGTCCGCTGCTCGCGCTGTTCATGGGCATTTGCAATGTGCGCCTCGGATTCTGGTGGGACTCCGGCATCACGGCCACCGAGCGGCCAGGGCGATTTCCGGCGAACGTCTGGCGGCGCATCAAGGAACTTCCCGGCGCCTTCTTCCGCGCGCAGCAGTTGCTGCTCTCCGAATGGCGTGGCCGCTTCGACGGGCCCTCGCGCGAGTTTTGGAATCTCTCCGACGGCGGGCATTTCGACAACACATCCACCTATGAGCTAATCCGCCGCAAGGTGCCGTTCATCATCTGCACCGATGCCACGGGTGATCCGGACTACAGCTTCGCGGACATGGCAAATCTCGTCCGTCTCGTGCGGATAGATTTCAATGCGGAGATCGAATGGCAGACCAATCCGTCGGCGCTGAAGCTGCCCAACCTTGCGGCAGCTTGGATCGATCTGAACCAAGTGGGCACGATCGATGACATCAAGGGCAACCCATCGGGCAAAGGCCCCGGCACCAAGCATGCGGCAATCGCCCGTGTTTGCTACAAGGACGGTTCGCCCGATTCGTGGCTCCTGCTCATCAAGGCCAGCCTGACTGGAAATGAGACGCTGGACATCCGGCAGTATGCGGGATCTCACCAAAACTTTCCGCAAGATCCCACCTCAGACCAAACCTACGACGACGAGCAATGGGAGAGCTATCGCAAGCTCGGTCAGAAAGCCTCTGACTTAGTCATCAAATAGTTACTCATTGGTCCAGCCGCACTCGTTTCACATGAACACCCGCACCTTCCGCCTTCGCGCCGCGGCGCTTGCCTTCGGCGCACTGGCCTCGCTCAGCCTCGGCTCAGACCACGCCGATCCGATGAGCCTGAATGTCTTTCAACTGCAGGAGGATCCCGCCGCGAACATCACCGATCTGCACGCCTTCATCGTGGACGCGAATGGCCTTCCCGTGCTCACGCAGGAAGGCATCGCCGCCGGCAAGGGCGACCAGCTCATCATCAGCCTCTGCGTCCGCAGGCGGCTGCTGCCGGCACAGATCGACAAACTCGAATCCAAGGAGAACCTCTCGAAATACTCCTTTCGCGTGCATCTCGATCTCAATCCCGAGATCCGTTTCTTCGATTCCGCGATGACGCGCGACGGCAGGAACTACCAGACCGTGCTGAATGACTTGGGCAGCAAGATCACGGCCGCCGCCGCCGAGCGTGATATCGAACGCAAGGCGCAGATGCGGACGAACGCTCCTTCCGCGCAGGGGAAGCTCGACGGTCTGCTCACGGCGCGCGGTGCGCTGGTCGCACAGCATCAGCAGGACCAGGCGATGCAGGCGCTCTACGGCGGCATCATCGACAATCCCAGCGGCATCGCCGAGGAAGCGGTGCTCGACTATCATGTGGATTTTGCCGCCGACGGCGAAAATTCCGAAGCCTCGCTGAATGCAACCTTGTCGAACATCCAAGGCATTCCCGGCCAGCCGAACGTCGTCATCGAAGGGCGCAAATCAATCGATGGCACGCGGGATATCACCGTCGCGAAGCCATGGAAGCGCGGTGAGATCAACGTGCAGGCCGGCGTGTTTGATGATCCGTTCATCTTCCCGCGCTTCTTCCGGGGGAACGTCGTCGGAATAGTCACCAGCATCCCGCTCGCGCGGTTGCATCGGCCGGATGGGCAGTCGGTGCGCGGACGCCCGATCCTGCTTTGGGCCACCACGCATCGGCCCGATGGCAAGGTGGCTGACCATGTCGGTCGCTCCTTGCGCACACAGTTGCCGCGCTTTGGCTATCTCAATGCTCTGCATCCCTCGAAGCACGTCGCCGAAATCACGCGCGTGCATGCCGACCCGAACCTGATGGAAAACGGGCTCGCGACTTTAATCGCGCCACTGGAAGCGCACCGCCACTACGATAGCGCGCCGGACGTGATGGTCTATGATCTGGCGAGGCCCGCGAAGTTCCCGAATGGCCGCTGGCTCGCGGACGATGTCGCGCAGACGCTCGCCGATGCAGGCGAGACGCTGCTTTACGAACTCTCATACACCGAGAGCAAACAGGTCCCGCGCGCCACGACGAACGACAAGGAATTCCGCGCCACATTCCCATACCTGGCGCCCCGCTGGACCACGCAGCAGAGCGCAGACTTTGCGAAGCCGGGTGTGAAGTTTGGCGACTTCGACATGGGGGAATCCGGAGACCGGCCCGAGGCGCACGATGCCACGATCCCCGGCACGAAGCTCACCGGCGTGAGAGTGCCCGATGCTCCGGAAGGTGCGGCGATTGCGCCGCCGGATTTCAACATCGGCGTGTGGAAAAGCATCTGGAAAGGGCTCGCCATCTGCCTCGTCGGCTTCGGCATTCTCGCTCTCTTCGCCACGCGCGGCCTGCTCAAGCGGATCGCCATCATCATCCTCACGCTCTGCGCACTTTCCATGATCGCTCCGATCAAAGCCGGCCGCGTGATGAACACCGATCCGAATTTCACGAAGCAACCGCTGAGCAAATTCAACCTGATGCTCGGAGGCAGCGGCGTGATCGCCCTGCTCGGCCTGTGGGCGCTCTATGCCTTCGGCATTCGTCGCGGCATCAGGAAGGCTGCGGCGGAAAGCATCCTGCCGCTCGGCGAGCAGCGGTCGCAGCAGGCCGACTTCCAATACGATGGCACGACCTTCAATGAAGTGCGCAATGAGGTCTTCAAGAACCCGTACTACGACAGCACCTGGGGCGAGACGAATGACAAGCCCCTGCCGGTTTACCACACGACGTTCGCAGGAGTCGTGCGCGGGATGTGGTCCCTCACCAGGCGCTTCCTTTTCCTCGATGCCGCGGAGCGCACGCTGGTCAGCCACGCAGATCTGCGCAAGGGCGCGGATGGCAAAGGCGTGGAACGGCTCATCCATCCCAACGGCATCTGTCTCACCGGCACTTGGAAAATTGACGCTGACTGCCCGACGGACTTCACCGGCTACTTCGCGAGAGGCAGCGAAGGTCTCGTCATCACCCGCTACTCCACGGGCCTGAAGGTGCGCCGCGGCGAAAAACGCACGCTCTCGATGGTCGGCAAACTTTATCCTACGAGGAAGAAGGACGAGAGGCAACGCACCGCGAGTTTCATCACGCAGGAAGATCTCGGAGCCGCGTACTCGGAAGGCATTCACAACGCCGTGCTGAGGAATGCGCCGAACATCACCTTCACCAAACGCTTCCCCGATCTCGGCACGCTGTTCCTCTTCGCGTTCACCTTCAATCGCGCCGACACGCGCAACTCCGAGCGTCAGCTCTATGAGATCGCCGAACTCGGCAAGCCCGCCGGCGTGCCGACCCGATGCCCGCGCTTCATGCAACTCAAGATCAGCAGCCGGAAGATCGGCGGCGGTGACGAGACCGCTGACTTCCGCGACGAAGTGCTCGCGCAGATCTACGATCGCGGCGTCGCTGCCCCGGTGCGGAAGCTGATCTTCGACATCGAGGTCTCGGAGGCCGGCGAAGTGAAAGGCCTGATCAACAAACGCATCGAAGGTGCCGAATGGAAAAAGATCGGCACCATCACCTTTGACGAAGCGGTGGCGTCGTACAGCGGCGACTTCGTGATCCATTTCCACCATCCCAAGTGGCGGAACGATCGCAACGATCCAAACTCTGAGACCGGCCCCGGCAAATTTTACATGCTGATCAATAAGGTCATCTCCGCGATCGGCCGCGTGTTCCAAACCGTAGGGAAGGAAAAATGATCCCACTCACTTTCACTGCTTGATGCGAATGCAAAAATCGATGAGGCCGCGCGGAGTGCCACTGATCCGCGCGAGTCGTAGCTGGAATTGCTGGATTCATCCCGCGATTTTTCTCAGGACACTCTGGCGGAGAACGGCGTGGTGTGGACTTCGCACGTGGGTCATCGCCTGCGTCGCGATGCTCGTCCTGGCCGGGTGCCAGTCGCCGCGGCTTCGTCTGAACGCCTCGCAGCAGGCGATCGCCGGCGAACTGACTGGAATCGATCCGCGGCGCGATCCGTTGCCGGCTGCGACGCCGATCATTGATGTCCACACGCACACCTTCAATGCACGCTATCTGCCGCTGGAGGGCATCCTTTATGGCAAACGCGACGCGCTTTTTCCGGTCACGACATTGATTTCTGACCATTGCGCGAAGGTGGTCGCCGAGGCACTGATCGATCGCACCGAGCTATCAGCCACTCCTGGACAGGCGGGGATCGCGCGGAAACCAGACACCGATGAGCTGCGCGCCAGACGGCACCCGGGGTTCCTGTGCAACATCTTTCTCGGGCTGATAGACAAGGCCATTGCTGGCGGTGTCTGGAAGCCAGGCGTGAGGACGGCGGATAAGATGAGGACTCTTGATGCCATCGCAGAACGGATGAATGTGCTCGAAAGGCTGGCTGTGAAATCCGCGGCAAGCATGATGGGCGTGGAGGCTCATACCCGAGGCAGTAAGACGGTCGAGGGCACCATCAGCGGTGTTCAGGCTGCAGTGCGTTTCCTTTGGACGCTGACGCAAAACGATGCCCGGATGGCCGCATTGTTCCGTGAAATGCACGGGGACGTGCCGAAAAAAGGCAACATCACGATGGTTTCGCACATGATGGATCTCGGTCCAGTGTATGATCAGTGCCCTGATGGCAAAGCCTTGCTGGACTTCCAGACCCAACAGGTGAGACGGATGGAGAGCTATCAAAATCAGCGGGATTCCGGTCTGCTCTATTTTGTGGCATACAATCCATACCGCGACCATTTGCATGGCTGCAGTTCATCCGGGGCCCTCGACTTGGTGAAGGATGCCATCACCCGGCATGGTGCGAGGGGCGTGAAAGTCTATCCGCCTTCCGGCTATCGTGCCGCCGGCAATGAAATCCTACCCCGTCCTGTGGCACTGCTCACGCGTTTTCCCAGCCATCAGTGGGAGGCGAGATATGGCCGCCTGGGCAGCGAGCCGAACAAGGCATTGGATCAGGAACTGAACGGGCTGCTTGAGTGGTGCATCGCAAAGGATGTGCCAGTCTTCGTCCACTCGGGTTACGGCGAATTCGAGGCGCGCAAAGGCTATGGCATCCGGAACTCCGATCCCCGCTACTGGGAGCAATTCCTAGTGTCCCACAGCAGACAGGGCCAGCCGTGCAAACTCAGGCTGTGTCTGGGCCACGCCGGAGGCCCTGACTTCTGGTTCGGCAGCGGCAGCCATTCGGACTGGGGTAGGAAAGCGTATGAACTCTGCACGCGGTATCCGAATGTGTATTGCGAAATCACGACCGACGATCCCATGATCCGCCCTGACACACAGGCGTTCTTCGTGGACAGGATCGCCACGCTTTTCAAAGAATCCGAACACTCGCAGGACAGCGGTGCGCGATACCTGTTCGCCAAAAAGCTGATGTATGGGACCGACTGGTATCTGCCGGACAAAGGCAAGCCAGCCGACGTCCTGCTGGCAACACAGAAGGCATTCCTGCATCAGAGCCTGCGCCCGCACTACGCCGACTATTTCTCCGGAAACGCGAAGCGCTATCTGAAGCTGGCATCTGGCGAGACTAGCCGATAAGGCCAGATCTCTCCTGCTCTCAATCTGCGGTGCGGGCGCTGACGGCTGCTACTTCTTCTTTCCCGCAGTCGGTGCGGGGCCTTTCCCGGCCTTTGCTGCGGCCCATCTTGCTTTCATCGCCGCGGCTAGTTTGGCCCTGACAGCGGGGGACATGGTGCGCTTCTTTTTCGCTGCTTTGGGAGCCGCCGCCTTAGAAGCGGGAGCCACCGCTTTCACCGCAGGAGCCTTCCCTTTCTTGATCTTTGCCCACCTTGCCCTTTGAGCCGCTGCAATCCGCTCGCGACCAGCCGGGGACATTCCACCTTTCTTTTTCACCTCGGGAACTTTGGTTGACGCCGCCTTGGGAGATGGTGCTCCACCAAAGATTGCAGCCATTTCTGCTTCGAGTGCTGCAATCTTTTCAGCGAGTTGAAGGCCGCGTTGGAGTTGGGATAGTGTGGGAGTATTGGACATGGGAGGGACTGCTACTCTATTGCGGAGTGAGGTCAAGGACATTGGTTGGAAAGATTAATTCCCGAATCAAGCGGGGTGGCCGGAAGAATTAGGGCTGCCAACCGGCTTGCTGATGAAGCCAGTAGCGACGCTTTCGATGAAATACACTTCGCCGAGACTTTGATCCTCGGGTGGGCTAGAAAGGTCATACGGCAATGGCGGGCATCGGCTCCGTGGAGCAGATCTCGCCATCCGGCAACGCTCATCCGAAGGGTCATGTCACCGCCGGTTTCCTGAACGATAGCTTTGGGCGGACGTGAATTGGGTAAACGAACCGAAGGCGCAAGACGGGCGGGGGTTAGTTTCGCAGCATGAGTGGGAGATTCAGAAAACACCGGAAGGCCATGAATCCGCTCCCCTGGTTCCCTGGCTGTCTGGCTCAAAATCACGCTACTCTCGAAAAGTAAGTTGAGACTTCTGCAAGAAGCATCAGGATGGAAAAGAGGTTCAACTGCGGATGGTACGGATGGCTGCGGATAAGAGTGCGATCCTCTGTGAACCATCCGTTGCATCCGTGGTCCCTACCTTTGCAAATCCCATGGAACCCCATTTCGCAGAGGTTTGTGGTGTTGCGGAATTTCGATCGTAGATAATCGAGCGGCGCGTGCTGGAGGGTTTGCGCGCCGCTTGTCAGCGTGGCCTGATAGGCGGGTTGCCCGAGATCCGCGGAACGGTTGAGGTGCATCTGGTTTTGCTGCGCGCGGCTGCTCGCCTCCGTGATGAGTCGGTTCACCTCGTCCGCGAGCGTCTCGGAAAGCGGACGCAGTGCATCGCGGATATACGGGACGAGATTGCGCAGCTTGGCGGGCCGTGAATCGCTCGAAAGTCTTCCGAGCGCATCCGCCGTGGCCTGACGGTGCTGGCGGCACGTGTGCGTCGTGGCGAACTGGGCCTCGTTTTTTTGGATCAGCGCGAGGACCGAGTCGGGCTTCCGGTCAATGATCGGGGCCTGCTGCGACCTCAGCAGATGAAGAAGTGCGCCGCTGGGCGAAAACAAGTTGAAATTAAAGGCCGAGCGGGGGAACCGCCCCGTCGGTTGCGTGGCTCATCGGCTCGGGGCCTTTGAGGATTGCGCCTGGATCGCCGACGCCAGTCCAAGCCCGCCGGTTTTGACGAGGCTGATGGACAGAGTGCTCCGTGATCAGGAATAATTGGTCAGCGGCCCAGCCTGCGAGACTCCGAGGTTTAATCTGATCGAGATCGTCAGCGAGCCGAGCGACACGTCCACGGTGGGAATGCGGACGTTCTGCGTGGCGACGATCGTCCCGGTGGGTTCGTTGATCGCCGCCCGTGCGATGGAGTTCGAGTTCACCTCGATCGCGCGGATGGAGGCGATGAAGTTCACCTCGTAGTTCCAGTATTCCTCCGGCAAGGGGATGTTCACGGCAGACGCATTCCTCGTCGGCGCGGTGCCGGGGAAAACGCCGTTGACCGCTCCTGCCATCCGCGCGGCGAACCTTTCTTGTCTGCACGCTGAGTGACTGTGAAAAAAATCCGCAGCCTCGAATTTGGAAGCCATGAATCTAGGAACGTATCCAGAAAACGCCCGGATTTCATGGCTTCATGGCTTGCAAATTCCATTCCAAAGCCGCGAACGGCACTGCGAACGCACCTTTTACACAGTCCCTGAGAGTGTGTGCCGAAAGTCCTCTTTCAGCGTTGGCTGCGCCATATTACGACGCAGAGGCGGGGTTGTGTGCGTCAAGTTCAGCAAATAGGGCGGGTCAGGCGGTGGGGAGCTGTGATGTTTGGATGATGGATTAAGGTTGTTGATTCAAGGGGGGAGCGCTCAGGCGGCAAGCTGGAGGCGGGATTGG
>JBDSAR010000247.1:0-21579 GCA_039922035.1 Chthoniobacteraceae bacterium | reverse complement strand
ACGCCGCGGCCCATCGCTTGGGTCACGACGCTCGGGCCGGATGGCGTGGTGAATGCCGCGCCGTTCAGTTTCTTCAATGTGCTCGGCGCGAATCCGCCGATCGTCGGCTTCTGCCCCGGCGATCGCGACGACGGAACGCCGAAGGACACTGCGCGCAATGTCCGGCTCGGGCACGAATTTGTCGTGAACCTCGTGGACGAGGCCGTCGCCGAGGCGATGAACAAAACCGCGGCGTCGCTGCCCTACGGCGTGAGTGAAATCACTGCGGCGGGGCTCACCACCGCGCCTTCGTCAGTCGTGAAGCCGCCGCGGATCGCGGAGTCGCCCGCGAGTCTCGAATGCGTGGAGTGGGGGACGCTGCAGATCGGCGGCAACCGGCTCGTCATCGGCCTTGTGAAGCGCCTGCATGTCCGCGACGAATTGTTCGACACCGAGAAGCTGCGCATCCGCACCGAGCGCTTTCATCCTGTCGGGCGCATGGCGAGCCCGCACTGGTATTGCCGCACGGACGATCGCTTTGAAATGATCCGGCCTGATTGAGCCGCTGGCTTGCTGGCAAAAGACTCGTGCGATCACCGCAGTCCGCATAAATCGCGGGCATGACCTCGCAGCCTAGAAAAATGACGCACTTCTTCCGACCATTCAACTTGGGGATACTGCGCGCATTCGCATGTCTCGTTTCGCTTTCCATTTCTGCACAGGCGGACCCGGCGTCCCAAAAGGTGGAGCCAGCGCTCGGCACGTATCACTGGCCGAATGGCACGGCGGGCGTGGATGCGTTTGCCGCGTGGCTCGGGCGCGATGCGGTGTGGGGGCTGGATTTCGTGGGCAGTGAGTCGTGGTCGAATGTCGGCTGGCCGATCTTCTGGCTGGAGCATTGGTCGAAGTGGGTGAAGGCGAAGCCGGGCCGCAGATTTGTCCTGTCCATCCCGATCCTCGCCGGACCGGTGGATGGCAGCGGGCCGAGGCAGGGTGAGGTCGGCGTGGGGGTGCCCGTGTCGCTCGAAAAAGGCGCGGCGGGCGACTACAACATCCACTTTCAGCAGCTCGCGGAAAACCTCGTGAAGCACGGTCTCGCGGACTCGGTGCTGCGTCCGGCCTGGGAGTTCAACGGCGACTGGTATGCGTGGCGCGCGAAGGGGAAGACGGCGGCGTTTGCGGAATACTGGCGGCAGATCGTGAAGACGATGCGCGCGGTGCCGGGTGCGGAAAAGCTGGAGTTCTGTTGGAACCCGACGCTCGGCGATCAGCAGTTCCCAGCCGACGAGGCATGGCCCGGCGATGCGTTCGTGGATTTCGTCGGCGTGGATGTGTACGACGAGACGTGGCATCCCGACACGTATCCATTTCCCACAGATGCGACCGCGGCGGAGATCGAGCGTCGGCAGAAAAAAGCGTGGGACGAGTGGATCATGGCGAGCCCGCGCGGGCTCGCGTTCTGGGTGAAGTTTGCGAAGGACCACGGCAAGCCGCTCGCGATTCCCGAGTGGGGGCTTGTTTGGGCGGCGCACGGCCACGGCGGATTGGACGACGTGCACTTCATCGCGCAGATGCACGCCTTCATCCACAATCCGAAGAACAACGTCGCCTTCCACTGCTACTTCGACATCAACGAGAGCGACCACGGCCATCAGCTTTCGCCCGGCGTCGAGGGCACGGGGAAAAAGGAGGGCACGCAGTTTCCGAAATCCGCCGCGCGGTTCCGCGAACTTTTTTCCGTGAAGCGCTGAGCGCGTTTGCCTGAGCGCGGATTGCGCCTACTTCTTTGGCTCCGCTTTCGCCGTGTAGATGTGCACGTTCCGGAAGCTGGCGCTCTCGCCGGCGACCGTGAAGCCGGGCGAGCTTTTCAGGTTGGCGGCAAAGGTCGGGTCGCTGCCCTCGCCGGTGATTTTGCCGTCGAGCGTGCCGACCATTTTGTCGCCGACCATTTCGAGCACGACGGTGTGCCACGTGCCGGGCTCGAGTTTCATTTCCTTGCTGAGAAAGACGACGGCTTTGTCCGGGCCTTCATGATCCTGGTCATCGCGCTGCACGGCGAAGCGGTTCGGTGCGACGATGATGCGGGCAAGGTGATCCTTCGGGCCATTGATGGAGAGCGAGGTGGTTTTCGCGCCATCGAGTTTCACCTCGTAGGCGATCACGAGGTTCTGCAATTTCAGCGCCGTGCGGATGACTCCGCCGTGCTTGTCGGCGGCGAGTTCCGCGCCGCGCATCGCGCCGTCGGCCACCTCCCACTTGCCCTTGGCGGCCTTCCATTCCTTCGCAAGCGTGGAGCCTTCGACGGGATTTCCGAGGGCCAGCTTTTCAATCTGTGCGATGCGGGTCTGCGGCAGCTCGGGATCTGCGGCAAATGCGGCGGAGGTGAATGCGACGAGGAGGGCGAGGGAGGTTTTCATGCGAGAGGGAAATAGCAGCGGGAATGCAAATGTGGACGTATTTTTCCGGCTACTCCTCCGCGGCGGCGATGGCGATGCGGCCAGGGATCCTCGCCGCAAGGGCGATGGTGGCGATCCAGCCGAGGCCGGAGATGATCAGCATCTGGGAAACCCCGTTGCCGGACGTGGAACGCATCTCCGACATGAAAAAGCCGACCATGATGTAGATGAGGAACATCAGGCAAAGCCCGGTCGCAAATGGTGCGCGGCGCATGCGGAGTGAGAGATACATCACGAGGACGGCGAAGAAGACGTAGGAGGTGATGGTCAGAGTCAGGCCTGCCAGGAAACCGTCGCTGGCGTGCAGCCTGCCGCCGTTGCGCTCGCTGAACATCATGGCGAGGCCGAGCAGTGAAAGTGCGACTGAGGGGATGAGCTGCGGCAGTGTGCCGAGGATTTTTTCGCGGATGAGGCGTCCGGTGCCGATGGGCAGTGTGTAGAGCACGCCGAGGGTCTTGTGCTTCCGTTCGGAGGCGAACATGCGCGCACTCACGAGGCCGAATTCGATGCTGAAGGACATCAGGCCGAAGATCCAGAATGTGATGCCGAGTCCTTCCGTGCGCACATTTTCGTGGAGGACTGCGACCATCCACCAGACGAGCAGCAGGGCGATGCCCGCATAGGAGATGAAGCGGATGACGAGGCCGCGGAGGCCGCCGCTGAGGAAATGGAAATCCTTCCACGCAATCGCGCGGAGTCCGGGGCGCGGGCGCGAAGTGCGGCGGCCGGCTGTCGAGGCGGCTTTCTCGCGCCGCGGCGGGGCGGCTTCCGCACCCGAGTTGCAGCAGGGCGCGAAGAGCAGCCACGCGAGGCCGAAGAAAATCACGCCGCCGGCGAGGCTGGGCAAGATGGAGTTCGTCGCGAACGGCATCGCGCCTCGCGGCGTGACGGAGCGCATGAGCCCGAAGATCGGATTGATGCCGATCCAGGATTGCGTGAACGACTGAAACCACGTCGCGGTATTTTGCCCCCTGAACCTCGCCCCAAGTGCGACCGGAATCATGAACATGGGCAGCACGTAGAGGACAAACCCTGTGAGCGTGGTCATCGAGGTCGCACGTTTCGTGCGGCGGCAGACGACGGACCACATCAGCGCGGCATTGCAGAGCAGGAAAAGAAACGACGCGAGGATTGCGTAGCAGCGGAGCACCTGCTGCAGCGAGACGCCGCCGAGCGTGATGCAGAGCATCGTGAAAGGCACCTGCACGGCGAGCAGCAGCAGTCCCTCGCAGAGCCGCGCGGTGCTTTTTCCGAGGAGGATCGCGAGCGGGTTCAGCTTCGTCATCTGCAAAAGGCCGAGCGTGTCGTCCTCCTTTTCCTCGGTGATGGCAGAGGCGAAGGTGCTCAGGCCGAAGATCGCGATGGTGAAGAAATTCACCATCACGAGCATCATGAGGACTTCCTGGCCCGGCGCGGAACGGCTGGTGAAACTCCGCTCGTTGATCGCGATGAAGAACAGGATCAGCAGCGCGATGGCGCCACGGGAGAGCGGCGTGAATTTTGCGCGCGACTGCTCGCGGAGCGAGCGGACGAAGAGCGCGAAAATGGGGCGGAGTCTCGTGAGCACAGGTCAGGTGCGGACGCCGGGTTCGGTGAGATCCATGAAGGCCTGGTTGAGATGCTTCACGTCTTCCTGGAATGCGGTGATGCTCGCGCCGGAGGCGAGCGCGGCCTGGAGGATTGCGTTCGGCGTGAGTGCGGCGGGATCGAATTCGACGGTGTAGCGCGCCTCGCCGTTCACCGGCTGCTGCACGCGGGTGATGCCCGGCAGCGCCGAGAGCGCGGCGGTGAGCGGCGGATGCTCGGCTGAGAGTGTGATGGCAAAGGCGTCGCCCGTCTTTTCGCCGACGATGAGGCCGCGCATCGTGCCGGTGTATTTCACCGAGCCGCGGTCGAGGATCGTCACGGAGTCGCACAGTTCGGCGAGTTCGCTGAGGATGTGGGAGCTGATGAAGACCGTTTTTCCGAGCCGCTTCAGCTCCTGCAAAATCTCCATCAGCTCGATGCGGGCGCGCGGGTCGAGACCGCTCGCGGGTTCGTCGAGCAGCAGCAGGTCCGGGTCATGCACGAGCACGCGCGCGAGCGAGACGCGCTGCTGCATCCCGCGCGAGAGCCCCTGCACAAAGTCGTCCTTCCGCCCCGCCATATCGGTGAGCGCGAGCACGTCGCCGATGGTCTTGTCACGCTGCACCTGGTTCATGCCGTACGCCGCGCCGAAAAAGTCGAGATACTCGAACACGGTCATCTGCCGGTACATCGAGAAGTGATCCGGCATGTAGCCGATCTTTTGCCGCACGAGATTCCGCTCGCGCACGATGTCAAAGCCAAACGCAAGCACGGTGCCCTTCTGCGGCGGCAGCAGCGTGGCGAGAACTTTGAGCGTCGTCGTTTTTCCCGCGCCATTCGGTCCGACGAAACCGTGGATGCTCCCTCGCTCGACGGTAAAGGTCACATCGGCGACGGCGACGTGGTTTTTGTACGCGTGGCGGAGGTTGCGGATGTCTATGACGGGCGGGTGGTCCATTCGGTGCGGAGGTTCACGGTTTGAAAATGTCTGCGACATAGAGCACGAGGCCGGTTCCCGATTCGAAGCGATCGTTCGTCATCGCGAAGCCGGGCGGTGCTTCCGCGTAGAGGAAAAGCCGGGCATGATCCGCGCTGCGCATTGGCTG
Organism: Chthoniobacteraceae bacterium; assembly: GCA_039922035.1. Classification (GTDB taxonomy): domain Bacteria; phylum Verrucomicrobiota; class Verrucomicrobiia; order Chthoniobacterales; family Chthoniobacteraceae; genus SXWH01. The sequence continues at coordinate 16,472 of JBDSAR010000247.1, read as the reverse complement.
CGCGAGGTACTTGCGGAAGTGCGTGGCGTCCCCATTCGCGAGGCCGATGAAGAACGGATGCAGAGCGCGCAGTTCACTCACGACGGTCCGGGTGTCGCCGTAGCTTCCGCCATAGTTGTAGTAGTGGTTCTGTCCGAAAAACGCATCGGGTGGATTAGTTGTCGTGTTGGCCGGAAGCTCGAAGCCGCCGGGCGTGAGCGTGAGGTCCGCGTAGCGCCCGTTGCGTTCGAGCACGGCGGTGAAAACTCGTTTGCGAAATTCCGGTGCCGCGCTGACGCGCAAGGTCGTCAGGGAAGCCATCACGCCGGCACCGACTGATTTGATGCCGTCGTTTTCCGTCCACGCCTCGACTTTCAGCAGGGGATCCTCCGCCTTCATCACACCGCGGTGCAGGAAGGCCCGTGAGGAAAAAAGCGGGATGTCCGCGGCAAACTGCGCACCTTTTCCCTCGCGGATTTCTCCGCGCACGGTTTCGCCTTCGGAGGCGGTGCCGTACAGGTGAACGCTGTCGCCATGCGTGAAGCGGTAGATGTCGCCCGTCGTCGCGAAGGCGTGGATCCACTCCTGCACATCGAAGCGCCCCGCGCCGAGCGGACGCGCGATCGCGATGGAATGGTAGATCTGCTTTTCCCCGTAACCGCGCCGGCCGATGATCGTGAAGGCCCACGCGAACAGCGCGACGGTCGCGAGAAAACCGCCGAGCAGCACGCGGTAGTTCCGTTTCCGCATCACGTAAAACACCGGGCCGATCAGAATGACATACGCGATCGTGAGGAAGTAGATGAGGCCCCAGTTGATGTTCGGCCGGGTGATCGCGGCGAGCTTGTGAAAGACGAAGGCATCCGCGTCGTGGACGTTTCCCTTTCCGTCGCTGCGCAGTTCCGGCGGCGCGAAGCTGTGCTCCTTCAGCCACTGCTCGGTGATCTCCGCGCGTGTGGTTTCCTGTTTCACCACGAGCCCCGCGCCGACCCGCTTTTGCTTCGCGCCGTCCGTGATGTTCAGCGGTGTGAAATCGTCCGCGAACTGCACCGCCGCGCCGTCCGCGCCCGGCACCAGATGCACGGTGCCGCCGCGTCGCAGCCAGTCCAGGAACGCCTCGCGCCGTGTGGCATCCCAGCGCGGCTGATGGTCGAGCACCACTGCGCCGAGTCCGTCCGTCGCGCCGACCGTCGTGGGAAAAAGATTTTCCGCAAAGAGTCTCATCCGCACGGCCCTCATCCCCGGCGTGTCCGGGTCCGCGAGCATCACTGTGGCCGGTGTTCCGGTCGGGGGCTGTCCCATGTCTTGGGATTGGTTGCGCCCGTCATTCCACGAGAGGCTCCAGTTCGGCATGTAGTTCCCGGAGTAGGGATGGAATTGCACGACGCGCGAAGCGCCCGGCGAGAGAAAGACGGATTGTTTCAGCGGAGCGCCGCCGCCACCGCCGCTGAGTTCGAAGTCACCCTCGAATGGCTTCGCACTCCGATTGAAAACTTCGATCGAAAGCAGGGCGAAGCTCGAGGGCGGCACCTTCCCATCAAAGCCCCAAGCTGGCTTTCCGACATCAAGAGCCGCGGGTGATTTCAATGCCAGCAGGAGCCACAAAACGAGGACTGGAAGGGAGCCGGAACGGTTCACGCGGCGCGGACGGTGGCAGAGACTCCGGAAAATGTGTAGCGGCAAACGCGAGTGGAGCGCCGGGCGTCCCGCCGGCCACATCCCGTGCTGGCAGCGCCATTTTTGAAGTGCGGCTTCGCCGTCAGAAGCCGGGGTCGCCGGGACGGACGGCGCTCCACTACGCGACCGCGCGCCGCTGGAACCACCACCACTCGATGAGCAGTACGACGAAGCCAGCGAGCGCCAGTGTCCACCAAAGCGAGCGATCCGATTTCGTCGCCGTGCTCGCCGTCGCGACGGAAATGCGGTCGCCGAACTCCACTTCGCTCACCGCTGCGAGGCCTGTCTCGGTCGCGCTGAGCAGGCTCGCGCCGAGCGTGCGTGCCGTGCCGGCTACGGTGAGCGTGTATTCGCCGACGCGCGGCGCGGGAATTCCGGCGATGGCGCCGCGCTCGTCCGCGCGCTCTGTGTGTGTGAAACGCGACGGGCCGCTCACGGCAACGCTGGCCCCTGCGGTGAAATTTTGCGGCGGCAGCACGCCGGTCGCGAGCGCGGCGGACTCGGAGAGCCCTGCGAGGGTGCGAGCGCGCTCGACGAGATTTGCGGTGAAAATCGGGAACGCCACGCGGAATGGGAGCGTGCTGTGCTCGGGATGAAAGAGCAGGTGGACGCGAGTGCCGGATTCCTCGCTGCGCACGAGCGCGAGCGGGCCGTGCGGGCCGTGCGCGAGGATTTCATAGCCGAGGGCGGCGAACGCGGTGTCGTCCTTTCCCTCGGCTGTCACGGGGTCTTCCATGAAGATGACTTCGTCGAGGCTCACATGCTGGAGCAGCGGCGACTCGCGCCGCCAGTCAATTGCGGCGACGCTCTTTTTCGCAATGGTCACGAGTGACGCGATGTCCTCCGGCACGAAGCCCGTCGTGCAGAGCACCCGCGCGGGCGGCGCACCAGTCTTGTCGGAGATCGCGAGATCGAACGCACTTGGTGATGGCGTGTCCTTGCTTGGAAAAATGCGGATGCCATCGAGTGCCGCGAGCGCGTGGCGGAAGGTGGCGAGCGACTCTGGCACGAAGACATCGAGCGGGCGCACGGCAGGGAGCGTGAGCCACGCGTCGTTGTCGCTCGCGAGCGAATCGAATCCCCCGGGTCGCAGCACGGCGTGAATGGCCGCGTCCTGCGCGCCGCTCACGCGGAACGCGAGGCGCGGCGTGCTGCCTGGCGTGAGCGCGACATTTTCCTGCGCGATGGTCTGCCCGCCACTCTGCAACTCGACAGTCGCAGTCGCCGCGGGAGCGGGATCGGTGACCGCGAGCTGAATGAACAATTCCCAATCGCCGCTGCCTGCACGGCGCGCGTTGAACGCGGTGATGCCGGCGTTCGGTCCTGCGGGCGGGAGCTTTTGCAGTTCGAGTTGGAAGGGCAGCTCGAAGTTTGTCTTTGCCGGAAGATTGCCATCCGTGAGCACGAGCACGCGGTCGAATGGCGAATTGCGCGCGAGCGCCTGCGCGAGACGGAGCGCCTCTTCCAGATCGCCGGGCACATCCTGCGTTTCCAGCGCGCGCACGGCGTCGCGCAGCTCGGTCTTGTTGTTGGTGAAGCCCGTGAGCTTGCGCGCCGATTTTCCAAAGGCGACGAGGCAAAGTTCCTGGTCCGGCGGCAGTGATTCGATGCGCCCGTGCAGCCGCTGCTTCGCCTCATCGAGCCGCGAGCGCCCGCCGGCTTTGTCGAGCGCGCCCATGCTCGCCGAGACATCCACGAGGATCGGCAGCCGCGCAGCACGCTTCGCCTCGCGCCGCAGGAAGGGCTGCATCGCCGCGAGCGCGAGCAGCGCGAGCAGGAGAATCTGGAGCAGCAGGAGCAGGTTGCGTTTGAATTTTTGAAACGGCGAATTCACCCGCTGGTCGCTGAGCACCTGCCGCCACAGCACGAGCGACGGGATGACCTGGCGCGGGCGCTTCAGTTTCAGAAAATAGAAAACGACGAGCGGAATCAGCAGGGCAAAAAGCCACGCGCTGGAGAGGGCGGTGAAGCTCATGCGAGCCAGCCCTTTTTCCGCAGCACCTCGAAGCACACGCGCTCGAAGGACTCGGCGGCGCTCATGGTGAGGAAGCGGCCGGAGCGCTGCTGGCAGAGTGTGGTGAGCTGTGCTTCGTGCGCGGTGCGGTATTCGTGGTAGAGCGCGAGGAGGTCGCCGGCGGCGCTGATGTCGAGCGTCGCGGCGCTCTCGCTGTCCACGAGGCGGAAGTCGCCCGCGACCTCGGGCGCGATCTCGGACGGGGCGAGGATTTGCAGCGCCCACGGCTCGAGGCCGGCGTTATGCAGGAGGCTGAATGCGCGCTTCAGATCGCCGGGCGTGAGAAAATCCGAGAGCACGATCGCGACGCCGCGGCCGCGGTGCTGGCGGAGGAATTCCTCGATGCCGGCATCAATCGTCCGCTCGCCGCCGCTCTCGATGGCTTCGAGAAATGCGAGCAGCTTGCGCACGCTCGCGCGTCCGCTGCACGGGGCGAGCCGCACTGCACTTGATCGGCCGAGCACGCATGCGCTCACTTTTTCCGAACCGCGAAGGCCGATCACCCCGAGCGCCGCAGCGAGCCGCTGTGCGAGCGTGATTTTTCCCTCGAAGGTCATGGAGGTGGACGCGTCCACGAGCAGCGCGATGTGCATCTCCTCCTCCTGGTGAAATTGCTTGAGGTAGGGGCGGTTGATGCGCGCGAAGATGTTCCAGTCCACGAAGCGCACATCGTCGCCCGGCGAGTAGTCGCGGAAGTCGCAGAATTCGGTGCTCGCGCCGCCCTTTGCCGCGAGGGACTCGCCGCGCGCGCGATTCGTGAAGCGCCGTGAGGCGTTCAGCCGGAGTCGTGCGAGGCGATCGAGATCGCGGTTGCTGAGCAGCGTGGAGATTTGCGCGGCGGGCATTGGGCGTTTTGCTAAGGCAACGCGGGGCGAGGGGCAATGCCGTTGCGCGGCACGGGGAAAATCCTTTGCCGCCCGTGTGCGCGCGGCTAGCCTCGCAGCCTATGAGTTTGCTTGCCCAGATTGATTCCGACATCAAGGACGCCATGCGCGCCCGCGGCGCCGAACGCCTCGGCGTGCTGCGGATGCTGAAAAGCACGCTGAAGGCGACGGCGATGGAGAAGGGGATCGCCGATGAGGCGATTGATGACGCGACGGCGCTGTCAGTTCTGCGGAAGGAAATGAAGAAGCGGCAGGACTCGATCGAGAGTTTTGAAAAGGGCGGGCGCATGGATCTCGCGGACAAGGAAAAGTCCGAGGCGGAGATCCTCGCGGCGTATCTGCCGAAGGCGCTCACCGCCGAGGAAGTGGAGGCGCTGGTGAAAGCGGCGATCGCCGAGGCCGGCGCAACGTCGAAGGCGCAGATGGGCGCGGTGATGAAGCTTGCAACCGAGCGCGCCGCCGGTCGTGCGGATGGACGCGCGCTCAGCGCCGCCGTGGGCAGACTGCTGCCGTAGCCAGCCCATTTCACTGACACGAGGATGAACTCAGCAATCATCGTTGCAGCGGGCGCGAGCAGGCGCATGGGGTTCGACAAAATTTTTGCGCCGCTTCACGGAAAGCCGGTGCTCTACTGGTCCATCGCGGGATTTCAGGAGTGCCCGGACATTGATGAGATCATCGTGGTGACGCGTACGGAGAAAGTGGACGAGGTGAAGAAACTCGTTGCTTCGGAAAAGCTGACGAAGGTGACTGCCGTCGTCGGGGGCGGGGCGGAGCGGCACCTCTCGGTCTGGAACGGCCTGCGCGCGATCCAGGCGGAGGGCAGCCAGTACGTTGCGATTCACGATGCTGCGCGGCCGCTCATCACGCCGAAGCTCATCAGCGCGTGCATCACGCTTGCGAAGAAAAACGGCTCGGCATGCTGTGCGTCGCCGATCCCCGACACGGTGAAGCGCGCGTCGCACGAGATGCTCGTGACGGACGATGTCGAGCGCCGCAATCTCTGGGCGATGCAGACGCCGCAGGTTTTCAGCAGCGCGCTGATCATGCAGGCCTATGCCTCGGTGATGGCGCGGAACGAGCTTGTCACCGACGAGGTTTCCGCGATCCAGAGAATCGGCAAGCGCGTGGCCCTGCTCGAAAACGACGACTACAATTTCAAGATCACGTTCCCCCGCGACCTGCCGCTGGCCGAGCAGGTCATTGACATTCGCAACGGACGGGAAAAGCGGCGCTGATGCGCGAGGCGGAGTGTGGGGGCGAATTTTTCGGATAAGATGCGGTCGCTTGCGCTGTTGAAGAATGTGCGCATGTTCGCTCCCCTCCAATTCGCCCGCGCAAAACGAAACTGAATGAGTCACACCTATAACGTCACGCGGCTTCCCAATGGCGCACGCATTGCCTCCGTGGAAATGCCGCATATGCGCAGCGCGACCGTGGGCGTGTGGGCCGGAGTCGGCGGGCGGCATGAGCGCGTGTGCGAGGGAGGCATCTCGCATTTCATCGAGCATTTGCTTTTCAAGGGGACGAAGCGCCGCAACCCGCGGCAGATTACCGCGGCGGTCGAGGGCGTGGGCGGATATCTGAATGCGTTCACGACCGAGGATCACACCTGCTATTACGCAAAGGCGGGCGCGCCGCATTTCGAGCGGCTTTGCGACGTGCTCACGGACATGTACATGGACTCGGTCTTTGCCAAGGCGGAGATCGATCGCGAGCGCGAGGTGATCCGCGAGGAAATCCTGATGTATCGCGACCAGCCCGCGCAGCACGCCCAGGAACTTCTCACCTCGACGCTGTGGCCGAAACATCCGCTCGGGCGTCCGCTCACCGGCACAGTCGAGACGGTGTCGCGCCTCGGGAGGAAGGAGATCACCGAATTTCACCGGAACACCTACAACGGTGCCAGCACGGTGGTCACGGTCGCAGGGCGTGTACCGCACTGGGATGTGGTGAAGGCGCTCGGTCCCGCACTCAGCCGATTGCCAGCCGGGAAGCGCGCGCGCTTCCAGCGTTCGCCGATCCACCCCGGACGGCCCTCGGTGAACCTGCACACTCACGAGACGGAGCAGACGCATCTCGCGATGGGCTTCCACACGTGGGGCCGGCGCGACGAGCGGCGCTTCGCGCTGAAAATCCTCAGCGTGATCCTCGGCGAAAACATGAGCTCCCGGCTTTTCCAAAAGCTGCGTGAGCGCCATGCATTTTGCTATTCGGTGTCGAGCGGCATGGTGACGCTCGCGGACACCGGCGCACTGCACATCAGCGCCGGCCTCGATCCCGGAAAGCTCGAACCGGCGATCAAAATGATCCTCCGCGAGATCGGGAACATCGGGAAACGCGGCCCGACGCGGGCGGAATTGAAAATGGCGCAGGACTACACCATCGGCCAGACGCTCATGGGACTGGAGAGCACGACGAACCAAATTTTGTGGATGGGCGAGAGCCTGCTCGGCTACGGCCGCGTGCTGTGCCCGGTGGAAATCGAGCAGCGCATCCTCGGCGTGACCCGCGAGGAAGTGCAGGCCGTCGCAAGCGAATGCCTCAGGCTCGGACGCCTCGGCCTCGCCGTGGTCGGCCCGCTGAACGATGCGGCGAAGATCGAGTCGTGGCTGCGGTGAGCTGGCAGTTGAAGATATAGCTGCAGCGCATCGCGCGAGATGAGTGCTTGCGAAGTGCAGGTGCCGGGGATTGTAACTGATCATGCCTCCCCGCAACGCGCTGATCGTCCTGTTGCTTTCCATTGCTTCATTTTCCCTCGGCGGAGAGCCGCTGCCCGGCACGCAGCCGCTCACGGCAGAAGGCGATCTTTCCGCGAAGATGGTGGAGGGAATCCACCGCTGGCTGGCGAGCGCGCGAAAGGAGGTGGATAAGGACCGAGCAGAACTGTGGCGCCTCAATACGGGCATTCTCAAATCGGCCGATGCCGAAGGATTGGAGGCAAAAGCCAAAGATCGCCGGCAACGGGTGGCCGAGATGATCGGTGCGGTGGACAAGCGTGAGAGCGGTGAACTCATGGTGCAGATGGATCCTACTGCGAAGACGGTAGGTATCCTGACTGGATCCTATGCGGCGCAAAAAGTGATCTGGCCGGTATTCGAGGGCGTCCATGGAGAGGGCTTGATTTTGCAACCGGCGGAGGCGGCCAAAGCCGCAGTCATTGTGTTGCCTGATGCGGATCAGACGCCGGAGCAAATTTCCGGAATTCAGCCAGGCGCAATCAGGGAGGCGCAGTTTGCACGGCAACTCGCAGAGCGCGGTTTTCTCGTGATTGTTCCCGTGCTGGTGGATCGTCGCGACGAATGGTCGGGCAGTGAAAAGCTCAACCGCTTTACCAATGCGTCGCACCGGGAATGGATTCACCGGCAGTGCTTCGAGGCAGGTCGCACGCTGATCGGGTTCGAGGTGCAGAAAGTTCTCGCAGCCGTGGATGCGCTCAAGGGGCCGTCTGCGAAACTGCTCGTGCCTGGGGCGAAGATAGGCGTGCTCGGTCACGGCGAAGGTGGGCTGATCGCGCTCTATGCGGCCGCGCTCGATCCGCGACTCGATGTCGCCCTCATTGATGATTACTTCGGCGCTGGGGAAAACGACGACGTGATTTATCGGAGTGTCTTCGGGAAGCGCCAGTGGTTCTCCGATGGCGGCATTGCGGCAATGATTGCGCCGCGACCCATCGGGGTTGCATCCGATGATGTCCCCCAGATTCCTAAACCTCCGGCAGCGAAGAATGGGAGGAAAGGCGCAGCGCCGGGAGGCGTCAACACCTTGGATCGCGACGCGGTGGAGAGGGCAATAGGTGAGGCGGACACCTATCGAAAGCTGGCTGGCGCAAAGCCGATGGAAATGTGCGTCGTCAGTCCGAAAGCCGCGGAGATGCGTCGGACGCCGGAAGCTTTCATGGCCGAGTCGCTGGGCATTCAGGCCGGAGCAAAGAGGCTCGCGAGCGTGGCGCAGTTCAGCAGTGACACGAATGCAGTGGACACCCGCCAGCGACGGACGGTGCGTGAGCTGGAGGGATTCGCACAGGCGATTCTTCGCGACAGCGAGCGTGTGCGGAAATGGTTGCCACTTTGGACAAATCTGAAGCCCGGTGCGGAGTGGGACGTAGCGCAGAAGCACGCACGCGGAATTTTTTGTGAGACTGTGATCGGCAGACTGCCGGGGGAATATGTGCCCTCGAATCCACGGACACGGCTGATTCACGACAAGGAGAAGTGGCGCGGCTACGAGGTGATGCTCGATGTGCAGGCGGATATTTTCGCGTGGGGAACTCTGCTCGTCCCGAAGGATCTCAAGGCGGGTGAGCGCAGGCCAGTGGTCGTGTGCCAGCACGGTCTGGAGGGATTGCCGGAGGATACGATTACGGAGGATCCTGCGGCACCGGCGTGGAAGTACTACAAGGGATTTGCGGCGAAACTGTGCGAGCGCGGCTTCATCGTTTATGCGCCGCACAATCCATATCGTGGCGGCGACAATTTCCGGCGGATCCAGCGCGAGGCGAATCCGCTCGGGCTGTCGCTGTTCTCATTCATCATCGCGCAGCACGATGTGACGACGCAGTGGCTCGCGTCGCTGCCGTTCGTGGACCCGGAGCGCATCGCGTTTTACGGACTGAGCTATGGCGGGAAGACGGCAATGCGCGTGCCGGCGGTGCTGGAGCGGTATTGCCTCTCGATCTGCTCGGGCGACTTCAACGAGTGGGTGATGAAGTGCGCGTCGAACACGCACCCGGCGGGCTATGTGTTTTCGCCGGAGTGGGAAATCTGGGAGTGGGATCTCGCGCATACTTTCAACTACGCGGAGATGGCGCTGCTCATCGCGCCGCGGCCCTTCATGGTCGAGCGCGGGCACGACGATGGCGTGGGGCTCGATGAGGACGTGGGCCACGAGTGGGCGAAGGTGCGGCGCGGCTACGACAAGCTCGGCATTTCTGATCGGGCCGAGATCGAGTGGTTCGACGGGCCGCACACGATCAATGGCGTGGGGACTTTCAAGTTTCTCCACAAGTGGCTGCGCTGGCCGGAGCCGAAGTGACGGGCGTCAGACCTTCAGAAGTTCGCGCTGCCACGGGAGCAGCTTCGGAAGCGTCTCGTCGGGGCGGAAGGCGAGGCCTTCGAGGGTGGCTTTCGCGGCGATGAGGGAGGGGTCGAGCTGCACTTCGGTCGCGATTTGGTCGCGGTGCTTTTTGAGTTCGAGGAAACGATCGAATTGCGCCTGCGAGGGACGGTTCCGCGGAGTTCGGACGACTTTCGGCCACTGCGCCTCGTCCATTTCGAGGCCGCGTTTGGCTGCGGCGAAAAAGCGGTCGGCACGCGAGCCGCGGAGGTGGCGGATTTCAGGCTGCCGTCCGGCGTCGAGATCGATTGCGGAGTCCACGAGTTTTTCGCTGTGGAGGATGTGGAAGGTCGGCTTGTCGAGCCGCCGCGCTTCGTCGTCGCGCCAGCGCCAGAGTTCGCGAAAAATGGCGGCGGCCCTTCCGCGCAGATGTCCGCTGCCGGGGATGCGCCAGAGCTGGTCGGGGTCAATTTCCTTGTCGGTTTCCGACGATCGGATCGCGCGCTCGCACGACTGGCGGAACCATTGCATGCGGCCGAGGCGCTCGAGATCTGCCTGGAGAATGTCGGCGATCGCGGTGAGGTGGCGCGTGTCGTTCACCGCGTAGTCGAGCATCTGCGGCGCGAGCGGGCGCATGGCCCAGTTCGCCTTCTGCGAGGCCTTCGCGATTTTCACGCCGAAGTATTTGTCCACGAGCGCGGCGTAGCTGAACTCGGCGACTCCGCTGAGGCGCGCGGCGAGCATGGTGTCGAACACACGTGTCGGCGTCGGGCAGCCGGAGCGGCGCAGCAGGCGCAGATCGTAGTCGGCGCCGTGCAGGAGGATTTCCTTTCCCGCCCACGCGGACCAGAGTGGGTTCAGGTCCATCGTTGCGAGCGGATCGATCAGCATGTCTGCGCCGCCGACGGTGATTTGGATCAGGCAGAGTTTTTCAAAATAGCAGTGAAGCGAGTCGGCCTCGGTATCCACGGCGATGCGGTCGTGCGGTGCGAGGAGCGGCAGCACGGCTGCGAGCGCTTCGGGAGTGTCGGTCATCGGGGTCATTGAAAGGGTCAGCCGCGGAGGCCGCCCATGAGCAGCTCGGCGTTGGATTTTGTGCTCTTGAGCGCATGCAGCAGCACTTCGGTCGCCTCGGCGGGCGGGAGGGCGGCGAGCTGTTTGCGGAGGACGGCGATGCGGTCGAATTCGTGCGGGTGGTAGAGGAGTTCGTCGCGGCGCGTGGCGCTCTGCAGGAGATCGATCGCGGGGAAGATGCGGCGCTCGGCGATGTAGCGATCGAGCTTCACCTCCATGTTGCCGGTGCCTTTGTATTCCTCGAAAATCACCTCGTCCATGCGGCTGTGCGTCTCGACGAGCGCCGTGGCGAGGATGGTGAGGCTGCCGGCCTCCTCGGTGTTGCGCGCGCTGCCGAAGAATTTTTTCGGCTTGATGAATGCCTTCGTATCCACGCCGCCGGACATGGTGCGGCCGCGGCCGGGCTGCGCGTTGTTGTAGCCGCGCGAGAGGCGGGTGATCGAGTCGAGGAAAATGAGGACGTGCCTGCCGAGTTCCACGAGGCGCCGCGCGCGATCGGCGACGATCTCGGCGACCTGGATGTGTCGGGTGCTCGGCTCGTCGAATGTGGACGAGTAGATCTCCGCACCGTGGACGTTGCGGACGATGTCGGTGACTTCCTCCGGGCGTTCGTCCACGAGGAGGAGGATGACGTGGAGGCCGGGGTTGCAGCGGATGGCCGCCTGCGCGAGTTCCTGCATGAGGATCGTTTTTCCCGCTCGCGGCGGTGCGACGAGGAGGCCGCGCTGGCCGCGGCCGATGGGTGCGATGAGATCCACGGCGCGTGCGGTGAGCGAGCTGCCTGCGCCATTGTCGAGCGTCACGCGCGCGTCCGGGAATCGTGCGGTGAGCGTGTCAAAGTCCTTCGGTTCCTTCCATTCCGCGACGGATGTGCCCTCGATCGTGAGGAGTTCCTCGGCCACCATATATTTTTCCCGATGGCCGGGCGGTCGGAAGCGTGCAGTGACGAGATGGCCGCCCTTGAGGTGGAGCCGCTTGGCGAGCTGGAAGCTGACAAAGGGATCCTGCGGGCCGGGGCGAAAGCTGTAGCGCGGGAAGCGAATGAAGCCGCAGCCGTCGCTCGTGATGAATTCCGTGATGCCTTCCGCGAGCAGTTTGAAGCCCATCGCGTGGTAGGCGCGCAAAAGATCGAACACGAGGTATTGGCGGCTCTTTTCCGCATTCACGCGGAGACGGAGCAGCTCCGCGCGGTCGAGAAGTTCGCGGTGCGTGAGCGCGTGCAGCTCATCGATCCACAGATCGCGCGGTCGCAACTCCGGCGGCCTTTCCTGATGCACAGCAGGAGTGGCCCGTGTGGCGGATTCCGAGGCTTCGGCAGGTGGCTCCGGAGTATTCGATGAGGGAGTCCAGTCCGCTTCGCTTGCGGGCGCGGGGTCTGCGGGCAGGATCGCCGGTGGCGCAGGCTGCGGCTCAGGCAAAGTTTCGCCGGAGGCTGGCTGCGAGGATTCGGGATTGCCCGTCGAGGTTTGGGACGGTGCTGTCATTCCAGATTACGTGGTCTGCTTTCTTGATCTTCTCACCCAACTCGAGTTGGGCTGCCATTATTCCTTTCGCCGTCTCCGACGCAAGCCCACGCTCACGGGTGAGGCGGGAAAGCTGGGTGTCGCGGTGGCAGGCCACGACGATGATGCGGTCAAAGCGCGCTTCGGATCCCGTCTCGTAAAGGAGCGGGATGTCAATCAGGAGCCATTCGCTGCGGGCGCGCGCAGTTTCCGCAAGTCCCGTCCAGCGGGTGCGGACGATGGGATGCAGGATGGCTTCGAGGGTTTTTCGCCGTTCTTCGTTGCCAAAGACGAGCGAGCGGAGCTTTGCGCGATCGGGCCTTGCGGTTTCATCGCATGCATCACGGCCGAAGGTGGCGACGATGGCGTCGCGCACATGATCGTCGGTTGCGAGCAGGTCATGCACGCAGGCGTCGGAATCGAAATGTCCCATCGGCAACTGCTCGCGCAGGCACCGGGTGAACGTGCTTTTTCCCGTGGCGATGCCGCCGGTGAGACCGAAGACAGGCAAGGCGAAGGGGCGGCGAACTAGCGTTCGAGGCGGCGGGCTGCAGGGTTAAGCGCCCCTCCGCGCGTTTCGGGCATCGAGGTCTCGATCGCGCGGTAGCGGCGGGGCATTTCGAGCGGGCGGTAGGTCTTGCCGCCGCCGACATCGGTCAGGGGTGGTGCGATCTCCGGGAGCGGGAGCGCATCCACGGATTCTTCCTTCTCCTCGTCCGAAGTGATCGGGAGACCTTCGGGGTTCACGAGGCGCGCGGTGACGAAGATGACGAGGTTGCGCTTGATGTGCTGATCCACATTTGAGCGAAAGAGTCGGCCGATGAGCGGGATGTCGCCGAGGATGGGGGTCTTGTCCTCCACCTTTTGCACGTCCTCGCGGATGAGCCCGCCGAGCACGACGGTCGCGCCGTCAAAAACGGTCACGTTCGTGCTGACCTTGCGGGTGCTGAAGATGGGCTGGTTGATCGTGTTTGGCGTGAGGATGTTTGTGACCGTGGCACCGGTGATCGGATTCGTATTCGTGGTCTGAATCGGGCTGTCGTAATTGATGAAGCCCTCAAATTCGACGACCTGCGGCGCGAGCTGCATGTCAATCGAGTAGCCGTCCGGACCGATGGTGGGTTCCACTTCAAGGGTCACGCCGACATCGCGCTTTTCAAACGCAGTGGGCGTGGTCGGTGTGACCGGGAAGGAACCGTTGCTCGAACCGCCGCCGCCGCCGAGGAGGCTGCCGCCGCCGGTATTTCCACCGAAGGTCTGAGGAATCTGCGGCGCGGAGAATTCGGTCGGATACTTGAACTCCCGGATAATCTCGATGACCGCGCGCTGGCCGCTTTTGGTGGTCACGCGGGGTGCGGAGAGAAGGTCAATGCCCTTCTTCTGGTTCAGGCCGCGCATGACGAGCTGGAATGTCGGGTCGGTGCCTGCGCCGATGAGCGAGGCGATGCCGGGGGCGAGGCCGCCGCCACCTGTGCCGGCGAGGAGTGCATCAATCGCATTGGCCGAGATGGCAGTGCCACCGCTGCGATTTCCGGCGGTCACGGGAGAGTCGCCGGTATTGGCGGGGAAGGGGAAGTTCTGCTGGTTGAACGCATTTCCATTTCCACTGGTGCCGCCGCCGGTGAACACATTGAAGTTCCTCGGGATATTGGATTGCCCGAGCATCCAGTCGAAGCTGAGTTCCTTGACATTCGTCTGCGAGATTTCGACGAATTTTGCCTGAATCTCGATCTGCTTTGCGCCGCCTTCATTCTGTCCGATTTCAATGATGCGCTCGACCAGATCGAGCTGATCCTGAGTGTTTTTGACGATGAGAGTGCTGGTCGTCTTGCTGTAAAGTGCAATCGCACCCTGGCCGAATACGACGCCCTGAGCGGAGAAGTAGTCCTTCGCATTGGACTGGCCTCCGGTCCCCGCACCTTCCAGACCGCCTCCTGCCGCTGGTGGTGCTCCGAGGCCACCGCCGCCTGCGGCCGCAGCCGCGGCACCGGGTCCTGGTCCCGAAGCGAAAAGGCTCGGCGGAACCTTCCATTGCTTGATGAAGAGATCCTCGGTAATCGCGCCTATCGGGACGATATTCACCGCGAAGGGCTCAATCTTGTATTTCAGATTGGCAAGGTTCGTGATGTATTTGATGACCTCGATGAGGGGGACATTGTTGAGCGTGAGCGTGATTCGGGTTCCACTTCCGCCACCCGCAGCGCCGCCACCAGGGATTCCTGGGATGCCGCCGCCGGGCGCTGGTTCGAGACCCGGGATGCCAGCGGCCGGGGCCGGGGCCGGGGCGACCGGGGCGGCAGGCGCACCGCCGCCCTCATCACCGAGACGGAGGACGATATTCACGCCTTCGTGCTCATCATCGAGAGACTTGGATTTCTGGACGAGGAACTCGATTGCTTCGCGCACAGTGGAATCGCGGAAGTCAATTTTCGGAAAAACGATCTTGTTCAGCTTGGACGTGATCCTGACCGTATTCGGAGCGGTGGAGGGGCCGGAGACATCAATTTTCGTCGTCTTGCGGTCAAAGCGGCGGGCGGGGCGATCCCATTCCTTCTCGACTTCCCACATGGCGATGGAGCGCGTGGCGTCGTAGCCGGCACGGGCCGAGCGCATCTTCATGTTTGCCACCTCCTCGCGGCCTTTCCTTGCCGCCTGGTTGTAGGGATCGCGGGTGATGATTTCCTGGTATTTCCGGTCTGCGAGATCGAAGCGCCCGAGGTCCTGATGTCCCTTCGCCTCGATGAAGAGCTGCTTGACCTCCTCGACCTTCGCCCGGTGCTGGGGCGTCACCTGCTTGTTGAAATAGTCCGGGGCCTCGATGTTCGCGAGCAGGCGGAGGGTCCGCTTGTCGTCCGGATTGTGCCGCAGCACTTCCTGCAGGCTCTGCACGGCGCTTGCGTAGTAGCCCTCGGAAACACGCTGCTCGGCGAGGCGGATGCCTGCGTTCGTGAAACCATCCACGGCCACCTTGCGGGCCGCCGCAGTGGCAGGCGCACCAGCCGGGATGCTCTCACAGGCGTTCTTGTAGTGGGCAAAGGCGGCCTCGTAGTCCTTTCGGCGCAAGGCTTCCTGGCCTTTCGCCGTCTCCTCGCGACCGCTGACCTCGCGTGCGATGCGCCGGGCCAATTCCCGGTTCGCAGCAGCATCGGAACGGCCTCCGCCGAGTTCTTGCGCCCATATGGCAACAGGCTGGAGGAGCATGCTTCCGATGACTAGCGGTGCGATGGATGCGGCAAGCGGGGTACGGATCATAATGGGGTCTCGGTTGGGATTGGCTGGAATTTTTGGTGGGGGACTGGCGCGGAAGGCGTTTGCGTTTGGCTGGCTACTTGGGGGCGGTCACGGGAGCGGTCAAGATTTTCTTGCTTCCGTCGGGCAGTTCGACCACCGCGTCCGGACCTTTGATCTCGATGAGCTTGTAAACCTTGTCTTTGTCGGGCTCGAGCGTGAATGTCTCGCCGCGGCGCTTTGGAAAGTCAGGAGTCTTCTGCCCGCCGGGCTTCACCCATTTGTAATGGAAAATCCCGTACGAGTCCGGGGAGTCCACCTCTCTCTTGAGTGGAAGCACAACGGCCTCGCCGGTCTCCTTGTTCTTCACCGTCGCTTCGGAGACGTCGTTCTTTGTCCCGTCCGCACCATCCACTTCCTTCATCTTGAACAACTCCACCTTGAATTTGGTGCCCGGGATATCCTCGCCGACCTTCAGGAAATGCGTCTTGCCCCGGAGGTCCACGGTATTGATCGCCACGGTGACGTCGTCCTTATTTTTCGGATTGATGTCGTAGGACATGAACTTGAGGCGGAAGCGGACGTAGTGGATTCGCGCAAGCTCAAGCTTTGTGTGGTACGGCGGATGGGAGTCCGCCTTGTTCGGATCGGTCGAATCCGCAGGCAGCGGCTGGCCGTCCGCGCCCATCACCGGCTGGCCACTCATGTCGAGGTGTGAGAGGGCATCCAGTCCGTTCCATTCGTCCAGGTTCGAGAAGCCGTCGCCATCGGGGTCTTCGTGCAGCACATTGGCACCCAGCACGCTCAGGCCATGTTTGTTGAGCCAGTCGTTCGTGACCGGCGGGTGGAACATCTTGCCGATGGTTTTCTCCAGTTTGCCGTTATGGAGCACGTAGAGCTTGCTAATGAACAACCGCGGGGAATCCGCCGCCGGTTTCGGATCCCAGTCCCATTTCACGGGAGCCTCGACGGCTTTTCGGGCTGTGTCGAGCGCCTCGGTGTCGAGCGGTTCGATCGCGGCATTCGAGATCGAACCGCCGCGACTGGCGTCGAAAGTCG
>JBDSAR010000246.1:0-3670 GCA_039922035.1 Chthoniobacteraceae bacterium | reverse complement strand
CTGCACGAAATTCAAGCTCATGCCGGCGAAGGGAATCTTCGCGCTCGGCGTCGGCCACGTGCGGCGGAAGGTGATCGAGCCCGGCGACAAATCGGACGCGCTCGCGAAGATGATCCGCGTCGGCATCGTGAAGCTGACGGACCTCGAATGGGAAATCCTGCTCGCGCTGAAACGCGAACTCACGCTCGACGAAGTGCGCCCCGGCCTGTGGGCGACGCGCGCGGCGGAGGCGGGCGTGGATTTGGAGACGTTCAGCCGCGTGGCGGAAGACCTGAACCAGCGCCAGGTCATCGGTCGGTTCTCCACTTTTCTCGAGCACGTGAAGCCGAGCGCGACCGGGCAGCGCGTGACGAAATTCAACGCGCTCTTCCACTGGCGCGTGCCCGCGGGGCGCGAGGTGGAGGCGGGCGGCGAAGTGGGGCGGCATCCCATCCTCACACACTGTTACTGGCGCGAGGGAGGGCCGGATTTTAACAACGTGAACATCATGGCCGTCTGCCACGGCACCGAGAAAGAGCGCGTCTTCGCGCACAAGGCGGCGATTGATGCGCACCTCGCGAGCATCGGCATCCCGGTGGACTACACGAATGTCTTCTGGGGCGGGCGCAGCGAGATCAAGCCGAGCGAGATCTCGCCACGCGTGCATCGAGAGTGGATGGCGAAATACGCAGGCGCGGAGCCGGTGCTGGCGTAACTGGAAGTGCCCGCCTCCTTCCGTCGTCGGCGACGGGAGGATTTCCGCGCTGGCGCATGGCGCGTTTTCTGCGATGGAGGGCGCATGTTCACACGTGTGTTTCTCGTCCTCTGCCTGTTCGTTTCCACACTCGCCGCGGAGGATTTGCATGAGATCCGTCTGCTGCGTCCGGTGAAGTCGGGCGACCGTTTCGATGTCTCGGCGAAGGTGGCGTATGAGGACAAGATGAAGACGAGCTTTGACGGCAAGGAAGTGGAGTCGGAGGAGACGATCGTGGCGTGTCGGATGACGGGCGTGCTCACCGTCGTGGCGGTGACGAAGAAGGGATTGCCGAAGGCGCTGCAGATGAAGGTGAAGACCGTCGAGTGCGTGCATGGCGGGCAGCCCGCGGAATTTTTCAAGGAGGGCGATGTGCTTTCCCTTCGCCGCGACGAGCCGGAGAATGAGTCGCAGGTGAATGGCGAGGCCGCGGACGACATGCAGGCGCAGATCATCGAGTCGCTGCTCAGCGTCCAGGCGGAGGACGAAGTGAGCGACGAGGACATCTTCGGCACGAAGGACAAGGTCGCGGTCGGCGCGGAGTGGCCGGTGAATGCGAAGGCCGCGGTGGCATCCGTCGAGCGCAGCGGTGTGACGGGGCTGAAGCCGGCCGGTGTCACTGGCCATGCGAAGCTCGTTTCGCTCGGGAAATTTGAAAATCAGCCGGCATATTCCGTTCACATGGATGCGAAGGTGGACGGCAACGGCGTGACGCTCACGAGTCTGCCGGAAAATGTGACGGGCAAGAGATTCCACTCCGAATACATCGTGGAAATGGACGTGCCAGTGGATCCGGCCTCGACCGCCGGGCGCACGAAAGGTCTCGCGAAGATGGAGGTGGATGCCGCGGGGACGGAGGAATTTGACGGTCGCAAGATTGACGTTGCCGTGCGGATCGATCGCCGTGTGGCGAGTGAGATCTCGGCGACTCCGGTGAAGTAAGATGCGCGGATTGCGCGCTACTTCTCCACTTCCTCGATCTCGAGATATGAGGGCTTCGGGTCCACGCTTCTGCCGTTCGCACTTTCGATCCGCATTTTCTTCAGCATCCAGTAGCCTTGGCGTTTCATCACCTCCGTCACCATGAAGCGTCGGACCCATCTGCCTGCGGCATCGTAGCTCTCTGCCTTCATCAGCGCGCCATCCTCACGTCCGATCCAGAGCACCACGCGGGCATACTGCGAGTCATTCGCGGCGGCGGGGCGGGCCTCGACTTTCCAGCAGCGGTGCGCGGAGATCATGTCGCTGCCGATCACGTTTGCATCGCGCCAGTAGATGAAGCGCAGCGCGAGATCCTCGTAGGTGATCTCGGTGCCGTGGACTGGCGCGTCGAGTTTTGCCGCGGTCACGCGGCCGGTCTTGCCACCCTTCGTCTCCTCGAGCGTGGAGGATTTTTCGCCGAGGCGCAGCGTGAGCAGGTCGCCGTTGTCGGTGAATTCGTAACGGATCGAGCCTTTCTCCAGTGTGAGCTTGAAGGGAATTTTCTTGCTGCCGGTGCGGATGCGGCCCGTGAGCTTCCAGTCCTGCGACGACTGTGCGATGCGCACGGACTTCAGCAACTCCTGCGCGGATGGCGGATCGTCCGCACGGACGGGCGATGCGAATGCAAGCGTGAGGCACGCAGCGGCGAGGATGCTCTTTACACGAAGGAGTGTGACCATAGGCTCGCCGACCTTCGCAAAAGCCGGATGGATCTAAAGCTACTTTTTCTCATCAACCGTGAATGGACCGGGCCGGTGCTCGATCGCGTCATGACTGCGGCGTCAAGTTCGGCGCTGTGGACGGTGCCCATCGCGGTGCTCGTGCTGGCGGTGATTGTGCGTGGCGGATTCCGCGCGCGAGCGTTCGCGGTTGTCGTCCTGCTGGCGGTGGTGCTTTGCGATACCGTGGCGGGCTATGGGATCAAGAGGGCGGTGGGCCGGCCACGACCGGGCGAGACCGAATTCGGCGTGCGCCAGCTTGCACTCCTGCAGCCGCCGATCCGCGGGATTTTCCAGCCGGTGAATGAGGAGGTTTCGCTCGGCAATGCGACGGCATCCCCGGGCCGGTCGTTCCCGTCGAACCACTCCGCAAACACCGCGGCCGTCGCCCTGCTTGCGGCGATTTTTTTCCGGCGGTTCGGCTGGCTCGCGTTTTTCCCCGCGCTGTTCGTCGGGTATTCGCGGGTGTACACCGGCGCGCACTGGCCGAGTGATGTGCTCGGCGGCATCTGCGTCGGATTCGCCGTGGCGACGCTCACGCTGCTGCTCGCAGAATCCGTCTGGCGTCGCTTCGGTGCCCGGCTCTCACCCGCGCTCGCCGCGCGCTTTCCCTCACTGCTTTCGACCGCCACATGAACTTCCGCCTTTTCGCCTCGCTCGTCGTCCTCACGGTCCTGCGTCTCGTGCAGATCGGCAATGTGGGCCTCATCCCCGACGAGGCATATTACCACGAATGGAGCCAGCGGCTCGACTGGTGGTATTTCAGCAAGGGCCCCGGCATCGCGCTCATCATGCGGGCGGGCACCGCGCTCTTCGGCCACACGGAATTCGGCGTGCGTTTCTTCGCCCCGCTCTTCGGCCTCGGCACGACGCTGCTCGTCCACTGGCTCGCGAAGCGGATCTACGACACGCGAGTGGCGTTCTGGACCGTCGTGGTGATGTGCGTCTCGCCCATCTTCAACGCCGGCGCGCTGCTGATGACCATTGACGCGCCCTCGATTTTTTTCTGGGCCGCATCGCTCTGCACGCTCTGGCTCGCGCTGGAGAAAAGCCCCGCCTTCTCGTGGTGGTGGGCGCTCACTGGCATCCTCACCGGCCTCGGTTTCCTCTGCAAAATGACGAACGCCGCGTTCTTCGCGTCCGTCCTCCTGCTGCTCCTGATGACACCGCGCTACCGAGGTGAACTCATCGGGCGCGGCTTCTGGTCCATGCTCCTCGCGTTCGTGCCGTGCCTCAT
>JBDSAR010000245.1:0-2160 GCA_039922035.1 Chthoniobacteraceae bacterium | reverse complement strand
CTGCGCATCCTCGATCCGCAGAGCGGCGCGCTCATCACGCAGCCGAAGCTGCCGCTCGGCGTGATCGGGGCGGTGCAATGGAATTCCAACGGGCGCGAGATCGCGTTCTCGATGAACTCCGCGAAGTCGCCGACGGATGCGTGGAGCTACAACATGGACACCGCGCAGTTCACGCGCTGGACGGAGAGCGAGATCGGCGGGCTCGATCCTGCGGCGTTCAGCGAGCCGGAAATCGTGCGCGTGAAATCATTCGATGGCGTGAGTGTGAGCGGCTTCCTGTATCGCCCGGATGCGAAGCGCTGGCCGGGCAAACGCCCTTGCCTGCTAAACATCCACGGCGGCCCGGAGAGCCAGTCGCTGCCGGTGTTCCAAGGGCGAAACAACTACTACCTCAATGAACTCGGCATCGCGATTTTCTACCCGAACGTGCGCGGCTCGGACGGCTACGGAAAGACCTTCCTCGCGCTCGACAATGGCTTCAAGCGTGAGGACAGCGTGAAGGACATCGGAGCGTTTCTCGACGCGCTCGCGAAGGACGAACGCCTCGACGCGGCGCGCTTCGCGGTGACGGGCGGGAGCTACGGCGGCTACATGAGCACGGCCTCGATGGTCCACTTCGGCGACAAGCTGCGCTGCGGGATTGATGTCGTGGGCGTCGCGGATTTCATCACGTTCCTCGCGAATACGAGTGCGTACAGGCTCGACCTGCGACGTGTGGAATACGGCGATGAACGCGATCCGAAGATGCGCGAATTCCTCGCGAAGATTTCGCCGAGCGCGCACGCGGCGGAGATCAGGAAGCCGCTATTCATCGTGCAGGGAAAAAATGATCCGCGCGTGCCGGTGTCCGTCGCGCACTCGATGCGCGACGCGATGCGCAAGGCCGGCGGCACAGTGTCGTATCTCGAAGCGAGCGACGAGGGCCACGGCTTTGCGAAGAAGCCGAACGCGGATTTTCAGTTCCTCGCGACGATCGAGTTTCTCCGCGAGAACCTGCTGAAAAACTAAGCTCCGGATCATCGAATGACACCAGGCGAATTGAACGCAGAGGCGCAAAGGGAAAGTGAGAGGCACGCAGAGGAGTGCCTGCCTGTTTTCCTCTGCGGAACTCTCCATCCATCCTCTGCGCCTCTGCGTGAAACCAAGGTTTTCAGCGCTCACTCCACGACACGACTCCCCACATCAAACTAAGTCCCGCCATGAAAACTGCCGTTCTGCTGTCCCTTGCCGTGCTCGGCGCGATTCCGCTCGCACACGCCACGGATCCTAATCCGGACGCAAAATTTTCGCCCGAGATCGCGGAACTCGTGAAGCGATTCACCGGGCGCGGCGCGCTCGGTGACCAGACTGCGCCACGGCCCACGCCTGCGCAGTCGCTCGCGGCCTGCAAGGTCGGGGACGGGCTCTCGCTCGACATCGTGGCGAGCGAACCGATGGTCCGGCAGCCGCTGAACATGAATTTCGACGAGCGCGGGCGGCTGTGGGTCGTGCAGTATTTGCAGTATCCGTTTCCCGCGGGGCTGAAGGTTTTGAAGTATGATGAGTATCTGCGCGCGGTGTTCGACAAGGTGCCGCCGCCGCCGCCGAATCATTTCAAGGGCGCGGATCGGATCACCATTTTGGAGAGCAGCAAGGGCGACGGTGTGTTCGACAAGGCGAAGGATTTTCTCAGCGACCTGAACATCGCGCGTAGCGTGGTGACGGGGCGCGGCGGCGTGTGGGTGCTGAATCCGCCGTATCTCCTTTTTTACCCGGACAAAAATCGCGATGACATTCCCGATGGCCCGCCGCGTGTCGTGCTGAGCGGCTTCGGGCTGGAGGACACGCATAGCGGCGCAAACTCGCTCGCGTGGGGGCCGGATGGCTGGCTCTACGGCGCGCACGGGAGCACTTGCACGGCGGACATTCGCGGCGTGAAATTTCTCGGGCAGGCGATCTGGCGATACAGTCCGGAGACGGATGCGTTCGAGGTCTTCGCCGAGGGTGG
Organism: Chthoniobacteraceae bacterium; assembly: GCA_039922035.1. GTDB lineage: Bacteria > Verrucomicrobiota > Verrucomicrobiia > Chthoniobacterales > Chthoniobacteraceae > SXWH01. Next base: position 173 of record JBDSAR010000245.1, on the reverse strand, counting down.
CGGGAACACCTACAGCCTCGATTTTGATCGCGAAGGCCGCGTTTTTTCCGGGACGAATGGGAGTCCGCGCGGGCTGCATTATCCGCAGGGTGGCGCGTTCGAGAAGAACTGGGGCAAGCACGGGCCGCTGATGAATCCGTATTCGTTCGGCTGGTTCCTGCACATGGCGCACA
>JBDSAR010000244.1:0-3859 GCA_039922035.1 Chthoniobacteraceae bacterium | reverse complement strand
AGCCGGGTTTCCTCGGCATCAAGCATGCGCCTTTCCAGCCGAACAAGGGCGGTGGGGTGGAGGACATGACGCTGAATGGCGTGACGCTCGACCGGCTTACCGACCGGCGCTCTCTGCTCACGAATTTCGACCGCTTCCGCCGCGACGTGGATGCGAGCGGCGTGATGGACGGGATGGATTCGTTCAACCAGCAGGCGTTTGGCGTGCTCACTTCGAGCAAGCTGCTCAACGCACTCGATGTCTCGAAGGAAGACCCGCGCATCGTGGCGAGCTACGGCAAAAGCGATCCGAAAAACCGTGATGATGGCGGACCGAAGATGATGGAGCATTTCCTTGCTGCCCGCCGGCTCGTGGAAGCGGGCGCGCGCTGCGTGACCGTGGCGTTCAGCCGCTGGGATCATCACGGGAAAAATTTCGACGCGCTGCGGCAGGATCTGCCGCTGCTCGATCAGGGGCTCACCGCGCTGCTTACGGATTTGCGTCAACGCGGACTGGAGAAGGATGTGTCCGTGGTCGTGTGGGGCGAATTTGGCCGGACACCGACGATCAACAAGGACGCGGGCCGCGATCACTGGCCGCGCGTCTCGTGCGCGCTGCTTGCGGGTGGCGGGATGCACCATGGGCAGGTGATCGGTGCGACGGATCGGCTGGGCGGCGAGGCGACGGAGCGCCCGGTGCGATTCGGCGAAGTCTTTGCGACGCTGTACCACAACCTCGGCATTGATGTGGCGAAGACGACGGTGGAAGACCTGACGGGCCGTCCGCAATACCTCGTCGAGCCCGGTTGCATGCCGATGAAGGAGCTCGTCTGAGAATGGAACCGCAGATTCCGCAGATTTTCGCAGATGAAAACGAACGGCCAATCGGGCGGCGTTCGTATGCAGGAACGCCTTCCGTCATTTTCAAGAAAATCTGCGTCTATCTGCGTCACCTGCGACTTACTTCCCCTTTGTTTTCATGCTGACAATCCAAGGCTCACCCAGCGGCAAATTTTGCGACGGAGTCACACGGCGCGACTTTCTAAAAATCGGCGGCCTCGCGATGGGCGGGCTTTCGCTCCCGCAGATGCTCCGCGCCGAGGCGCAGTCGGGGATCCGCAAGTCGCCGAAGTCGGTGATCATGATCTACATGGCCGGTGCGCCGCCACATCAAGACCTCTTCGATCTGAAGATGGACGCGCCGCTGGAGATCCGCGGGCCGTACAAACCGGTCCCGACGAAGGTGCCGGGCATCCACATTTCCGAGCACATGCCGCATTGCGCGCGCATCATGGACAAGCTCGTGCCGATCCGCTCGATGGTCGGCTCGCTCAGCGGCGATCACGATTCGCACATCTGCTACACGGGACGCTCCGCGCGCGGCGTGCCGGTGCCTCCCGGTGGCTGGCCTTCGATTGGCTCGGTGATGACGAAGCTCTGCGCGTCGAAGGGAAGGGAAGTTCCATCCTTCGTCGGCCTCGCGCCGAATGCCGGGCATCCGCCGTACGGCTCGCCGGGGCATCCCGGTTTCCTCGGGCCGGCGTTCTCGGCATTCCGGCCGAATGGCGCGGGAATGAGCGATCTCGTGCTCAATGGAATCACGAGCGACCGTCTCGCGGATCGTCAGACGCTGCTTGCCAGCTTCGACAAATTCCGGCGGGAAACGGATCGCAGCGGACTCATGAATGCGATGGATGTCTTCGATCAGCAGGCCTTCGGGATGCTGACCTCCAGCAGGCTGCTCGAAGCACTCGATATTTCGAAGGAAGATCCGAAAATCCGCGAGCGCTACGGCAAGGGCGACCCGAAGAATTACGGCGACGGCGCGCCGCGCAACAACGAGCATTTCCTCGTTGCACGGCGTCTCGTGCAGGCGGGCGCGCGCTGCGTCACGATGAATTTCGGACGCTGGGATTTTCATTCGCGCAATCACTCCGAATTGCTCACTCACCTGCCGCTGTTCGATCAGGGCTTCAGCGCGCTGGTCGAGGATCTGCACCGACTTGGACTCGACAAGGACACTGCCGTCGTTGCGTGGGGCGAATTTGGCCGCACGCCGACGATCAACAAGGATGCGGGCCGCGACCACTGGCCGCGCGTCGGTTGCGCAGTCGTCGCGGGCGGCGGATTCAAGACCGGGCAGGTCATCGGCGCGACCGACCGACTCGGTGGTGAGCCGACCGAGCGCCCGGTGCACTTTGGTGAAGTCTTTGCCACCCTTTACCAGTGGCTCGGGATTGATCTGAACAACACGACGCTCCCCGATTTTTCCGGCCGCCCCCAATACCTCGTGGATGGCTTCCAACCAATGCCCGAACTGATCTGACCCCATGAAGCGCCCTTCCATCCTCTTCGCCTGTATTCTTTCCATCGCCGCCGCAGCGTCGGGCAAACCCGCGAGCCTGCAAGTCGAGGCGACCGGTGCGCCCGAACTCACGCTGCGCGGAAAGGACGCGCGCCAGCAGTTGCTCGTCACCGCGAAGCTCGGCGACGGTGCGCAGCGCGACTTCACGCACAAGGCCACCTACGCCGCCGCACCCGCGGGCATCGTGAATGTGGACGCAAACGGAATCGTGACGCCACTCGCGGATGGCAAGGCGACGGTGACCGCAAATGTGGACGGCGTCGCCGCATCGCTGCCGGTGAAGGTCGAGAAGGCTGGAGCCGTCGAGCCGATCAATTTTCCAAACCAGATCGTCCCCATTTTCACAAAGGCCGGCTGCAATTCCGGCGGCTGCCACGGGAAGGCGAGCGGGCAGAATGGATTCAAGCTCTCGCTGCTCGGCTTCGAGCCGACTGAGGACTACGAGCATCTCGTGAAGGAAGCACGCGGACGCCGCGTCTTCCCCGCTGCGCCGGACAACAGCCTGCTGCTGCTCAAGGGCATCGGCTCGACTCCGCACGGCGGCGGCAGGCGCATCGAGCAGGACTCCGACGACTACCGATTGCTCGTGCGCTGGATCGCGCAGGGCATGCCTTACGGAAAGGACTCGGACCCGAAAATCACGGCCGTCGAAGTCCTGCCGAAGCAGCGCACGATGGCGCTCAAGGGCGAGCAGCAGCTCGTCGTGCTCGCGAAGTACAGCGACGGCTCGGTGCAGGACGTGACGCGGAGCGCGCTCTACGAACCGAACGACAAAAGCATGGCGAAGACGGAAGAGGACGGAATCGTCACGCTGTTCGACCAACCCGGTGACGTCGGCGTGATGGTCCGCTACCAGGGCAAGGTCACCGTTTTCCGTGCGACTGTGCCACTGGGCGCGAAGGTGGAGAGCCTGCCGAAGCCCGCGAACTTCATTGATGAACTTGTCTTCGCAAAACTCCGCAGCATCGGCATGCCGCCGTCGCCGGACTCCGACGACGCGACTTTCCTCCGCCGCGTGAGTCTCGACATCGCGGGTCGCGTGCCGAGCCTTGATGAGACGCGCAAATTCGTTGCCGACGCCGACCCGGCGAAGCGCGACACGCTGATTGATTCGCTGCTCGGCAGCGCGGAATACGCCGACTTTTTTGCGAACAAATGGAGCGCGCTGCTGCGCAACAAGCGCACGAAGCCGGCGGACGCGCGCGGGACGTTTGCGTTCCACTCGTGGATTCGCGACGCGATGATGGCGAACAAGCCATATGATCAGTTCGTCCGCGAGATCGTCGCGGCGAGCGGCGAGATCGAGGACAACCCGCCCGTGGCGTGGTACCGGCAGGTGAAGGAGCCGCAGCAGCAGCTCGAGGACACCGCGCAGCTTTTCCTCGGGATGCGCTTGCAGTGCGCGCAGTGCCACCATCACCCGTACGAAAAGTGGAGCCAGCAGGACTACTACAGCTTCTCCGCGTTCTTCTCACAGGTCGGGCGGAAGGCCACGACGACGAAGGAGAACGAGATG
>JBDSAR010000243.1:0-2237 GCA_039922035.1 Chthoniobacteraceae bacterium | reverse complement strand
GAGGATGATCCAACGACTGGGAAAAGTGCCCGCGCTCTCACGAGCACGGCTACGATTATTTCCTGCTCCGCAGAAATGCCACGAGATCCATGAGCTGCTGCTCGGTGAGCGCCTTGTCGAGGCCCTGCGGCATGAGCGAAGTCGTGAGCATGACCTTCGCCGTGATTTGCGAATGCGGGACGCGGTGCTCTTGCGCGCCGGCATCCGCAAAGACGAGCACGTCGGGCAGGCTCGCACGGATGACGCCGATGAAGCTCTGTCCGTCTGCCGTCTCGATGGCGTGCGCCTCGTAGTCGCGGGCGAGCGAGTTGCTGGGAAAAAGGATGCTCTCGAGGATGTCGCGCTCGACGCGGATCGCGCCGATCGTGCTGAGGTTTGGCCCGACGAGATTTCCGATTTCGCCGATGCGGTGGCACGTCATGCACGCGCCGACTCCGCTCTCAAAAAGCTTTTTGCCCTCGGCGGCGCGGCCTTCCTTCGCGATTCGCGTGGGCAGTGATTCGAGCATCCGGCGGCGTGCGGCGTCATCGTTCGCGAGCGCTTGGAGTGCTGGCAAAATTTCGGCGAAGAGCGGCGGCGGCGTGTCGGCGAAGATCGTGCGGATGACGCTCTCCTGCACGGTCGCGAGCGACGCGGCATTCTTCAGCGCCTGTGCGAACAGCATCGCCACGTCGGTCCTCAGCCACGTGCGGTAGCCTTTGAGAATCTCCGCGAGTTCGAGCGGGCCGAGTGCGGGAATCAGTGGTGGCAGCGTGGGCAGTTGTTCCTTCGAGAGCCGCGCGGTCACGAGCGTGCGCGCGGCTTCGAGACGCGCGGAGGGCGAGGCGTCGGCGAGGGCGCGCTCGAGCAAGTCGAACGATTCGTCCGGCAGCGGCTTGCCGCGTTCGAGCGACGCAGCGAGCGCCTTCAGGCGCAGGCTGAGCGGCTGCCTTTTGTCGTCAGAAAATTCGCGCATCGCGGTGCGCAGCTCAGGCGTGGAAACGCGCGCCGCAGCGGCGAGCACGAGCGGAAGGTCGGCGGGCGCGGCACTCGCGAGGGCCTTGATCAAGGCGGACGCGGAAGTGACGGGCGGTTTGTCGGCTGCAGCGAGAATCCGCCATACGATGCGCTGTTGCACGGGCAAGTCACCTTCGAGCAACAACGGGATTACCTCGGGCATCGCCGTGAGACGCCGGGTCGCGAGGAGTTCGACGAGTGCGAGACGATCGAGGGAAATGGATTTCGCGCGCAGCCAATTCGTGAAATTCACGGTGATGGGCCAGTCGTCATGCCGAAGGATGATCTCCGCAGCCTTTCGCACCAGAGCGGTGTCGGCGGGATCAGCGGAGTCAGCGGTGTCCACGAGTTTCATCGCACGGTCGGCGGTGAGTTCGTGGCGCTGATCGAGCAAGGTGAGCACGCGCAGCTTCAGCGCGGACTTCGCGTCGTCGCGCAGTGCTGCGGCGATGGTCTTCGGCTCGCCTGCGGTGATCAATGCGAACATCGCCTGGTGCTCCACCGCGCGATCCACTTCGCCGGTGATGCGCCAGAGCAGGACGCCGGTCGTCTTTGCGTCGAGTTTCGGCAGCGCACCGAGGGCGTGCGCGGCTCCGAGTTGCACGCCCGCATCGTCGCTTTGCAGCGCCTTCACGAGTGCGGGCACGGCGCCCGGAGTCGGCTTCATCGCGAGCGCGTTGCCGGCTGCGCGGGCGATACTCACATCGTTCGAGCCGAGCGCTTCGATGAGTCCCTTCGCGTCCATTTTCCACACGCCTGCGACACTCGCGCCCCACGGCTCGCACTGGGCGGTGGACTTCGTGGACTTGATGGACGTGCCGACTTTCCTCACGCGGTAGATCGCCCCGGCGATGTCCGGCTTCGCCATGAGCGACGATGGGCAGCCGACGCGGAACCACCCGCCCGTGTCCACTACGAGCAGCGAGCCGTCGCGGTCTTCGAGCACGTCGGTGAGATGCACGTCGGGATTCCGCAGCTTGAGGAATTCGCGCTCCGTCACCTTGTAGCTCGCGCCGTTGTGATTCTCGCCGTCGCGGACCATTTCCATGCGCGTGAGGCGCTGCGTGTTGAAGTGGGTCACGAAAAAATTGCCCCGCCAGTCCGGGTCGAGCGTGCCGCTGCGGTAGAACGTGCAGCCGCTCACGCCGACGTGCCCGTAATTGTGCACCACCGGCATCGTGTCGAGCGTGCGCGGCAGGCCCTCGATGGCCTTGAGCTGGTCGGGCCGCGGATAGATGCCG
>JBDSAR010000242.1:0-15223 GCA_039922035.1 Chthoniobacteraceae bacterium | reverse complement strand
CCCGTGCGATGGGAGGAAATTGCGGAGTTTTCCGCGGGGCTCGTCGCGCTCACGGGGGACGAGGAAGGGCCGGTGAGCCGTGCGCTCATGCGCGATGATCGTGCCGGAGCGCTGGCGTGCGCGGAAGGACTGGTGAGCGCGTTTGGAAAATCCAACGTCTTCGTGGAAATGCAGCGTCATCTTCGCCGGGGCGAGGAACGCGGAAACGAAGCCCTTCGTGATCTCGCATCGGTGTGCGGCCTGCCATTGCTCGCGACGAACGGTGTGCTTCACACCACACGCGAGGAGCGTGCGGTGCTCGACGTTTTCACCTGCGCACGGAATCACACACACCTCGATGCGGCGGGCCGCCTGCTCGCGCTGAACGACGAGCGGCACTTCAAACCCGCTCCGCGCATGAGCCGACTTTTCGCCGACATGCCCGACGCGATCACAAACACCGTGCGCCTCTCGGAGCGGCTCGGATTCACGCTCGAAAATCTCGGCTATGAATTCCCGCGCTACCGCGTGCCGGAAGGCGAGACGATGGATTCGTTTCTCCGCAAGGTGACGATGGGCGGCGCGCGCGCGCGCTATTCGCACCTCAGCCCGCAGGTGCTCGCGCAGCTCAATCACGAACTCGATCTCATCGGGCGACTCGGATTCAGCGGATACTTTCTCATCGTGTGGGATCTGGTGAACTACTGCACCGAGCAGGGCATCCTCGTGCAAGGGCGCGGCAGCGCGGCGAACAGCGTCGTGTGCTATTCGCTCGGGATCACCGCCTGTGATCCCATCGAGTGCAAATTGCTGTTCGAGCGGTTCCTTTCCGAAGGGCGCACGTCATGGCCCGACATTGATCTCGATTTGCCGAGCGGCGAACGGCGCGAGCGCGTGATTCAGGAAGTGTACCGGCGCTACGGCAAACACGGCGCGGCGATGACGGCAAACGTGATCACTTTCCGCGGCCGCTCTGCGATGCGCGAAATTGGCAGGGCGCTCAACTTCGCCCCTGAAATGCTGGATCGTTTCTCGCGGCTTTTTGGCAGCGGCGATTTTCCGCACACGCTCGAACTCGACGCACAACTCGCGAACGCGGGCATCCCTCGCGAACATCCGCGCACGGCTGCGGCGGTTTCGCTGTATCAAAAAATCTACGGACTGCCACGACACCTCGGGCAGCACAGCGGCGGGATGATTATTTGCGAAGGCTTGCTGAGCAGCGTCGTCCCGCTGGAAAATGCCTCGATGGAAGGCCGTGTCGTCGCGCAATGGGACAAGGACGACTGCGAAGACCTGGGGATCATCAAAGTGGACTTGCTCGGCCTCGGCATGATGGCCGCGATGCAGGACACGCTCGAAATCTGCCATTCACGCGGGCGGGCGGTGGACTTGGCGGGCATCCCGAAGGACGACGCGGCAACCTTCGATTTGCTCTGCTGCGCGGACACCATCGGCACCTTCCAGGTCGAGAGCCGCGCACAGATGGCGACGCTCCCGCGCATGTTGCCGCGCACGTTTTACGACGTGGTGGTGGAAGTGGCGATCATCCGACCCGGCCCGATTCAGGGTGGCCTGGTGCATCCGTTCCTCGCGCGGCGGCAGGGTCGCGAACCGGTGGACTGCATTGATGATCGGCTGCGTCCGGTCTTGGCGCGCACGCTCGGCGTGCCGCTTTTCCAAGAGCAGCTTTTGAAAATCGCGATGGTCATGGCCGATTTCACGGGGAGCGAAGCGGAGGAATTGCGCCGCGCACTCAGCTTCCACCGCTCCCACGAGCGCATGGAAAAGGTGTGTGTAAAGCTGCGCGCCGGCCTCGCACGCAACGCCGTGCCGCCCGACACCGCCGAGCGCATCGTGCAGTCGGTGCAGTCCTTCGCCGTGTATGGCTTCCCGGAGTCGCACGCCATTTCCTTCGCGCTCATCGCCTACGCGAGTTGCTGGCTGAAGGTGCATCGCGCGCCGGAGTTCTTCGCCGGGTTGTTCAACAATCAGCCGATGGGATTCTACTCGCCCGCGACGCTCGTGGAGGATGCGAAGCGCCACGGCGTTCGCATCCGCCCGGTGAACGTGCGGGAAAGCGACTGGATTTGCACCGTGGGCGAGGATGGCACGCTCCGCCTTGGCCTCTGCTATATTCGTGGCGTGGAAAGCGCGGACGGCACCCGCATCATCGCCGAACGCACGCGCCGCCCGTTCGCATCGCTCGCCGATTTCCAGCTTCGCACCGCGCTCGCAAAGCCCGTCCTGCGCGCGCTTGCCAAAGTCGGCGCATTGAACGGCCTCGCCGAGCACCGTCGCGTGGCGCAATGGCAAGTCGAGGTGACGCGCGAAACCACAGACCTTTTCGGCAGCCTCGAATCACAGCCAACTTCGCCTCTGCGCATGATGAATCCGCAGGAACGCGTGAGCGCCGATTACGCGGGCACTTCGCTCACCACCGGCCCGCATCCGATGGCCCTGCTCCGCGAGAAAGCGCCGCACCTCTGGCGTGCCGCCGACTTGCAGCAGGCGCGCAACGGCGAACGCGTCATCATCGGCGGCATGGTGATCTGCCGCCAGCGCCCCGGCTCCGCAAAAGGCTTCGTCTTTGTGAGCATCGAGGACGAAACCGGCATCGCAAACGCCATCGTCACCCCTCAACTTTACGAGCAATGCCGCCTTGTCATCGGAGAGGAATCATTCCTGGCCATCGAGGGCCCCGTGCAGCACGTCGAGCGCGTGATCCATGTGAAGGCGGAGCGAATCACCCCGCTCGTGAGTGGCGAACTTCCCGCCGCAGCCTCCCATGATTTCCGGTGAGCGGTTTCCGAGAGCAGGGCCATTCAGCAAGAGCCACCGCGTTCAAACTGCCATTACCTTCCATCGAACAATGTAGCGGATCAGTCCACACCCCATGCAACAAACGCATCCATTTGGCTCTCATCTCCGTGGATGACGGCTCCGAAAGGCGGCGGACGATTCCAATTTCCCCCTCCGCAAGCTCGCGGGACGGGTCGGCCTCGAGCCCTTCCTACCTCAGCAAGATCGAGCGCGGGGAACAGCCGCCGCCCGGCGAAGAGATGATCCGTCGCATCGCGGATGAATTCGACGAGGACCGGGACGTGCTCCTGGCTGTGGCAGGCAAGGTGTCGGGCGACCTGGTCGAAATCATCCGGCAACGGCCCGCGCTTATTGCCGAGTTGCTGCGTTCCATCCGCCCTGCGTCGGCCAAGCGCATCTCGGAAATCGCCCGGCAGGTGCGGGACGGCGACTGGTGAACCTTTCCACGCACCCCACAAACAGAACACACCCATGATCACGCTCAAATCAAACCGGCTCAGTTTCAGTTTTCCTGAAATCGGAAGGACACTGCGTCGCCTTGTCGAGAAACACATTCAGACGCCCCTGCCCCGTATGCTCGCGTAAGATCGCGAAAGGATGGCCTAGGCACTCAAGAGTCGATACGGATTTTGAGAAGCCTCAGCCCAGGATCGGAAAGCGGCCGTGCAGAAGATTCTGAAGGCCACGCCGGCGCAAATCGAGGCGGTGCTCAGAAGCAAGTGCATGGAAAGCCTGCAAGTGTATGGGCAGGAAGAAACCGCCGCCGCTATGATGGAGTTCCAGCGTACGCTCCGAATTGGGACGACGCCAACCAGCAGCACACCGTAAGCGTCCGCGCGGGTGCCTCTACATCTAGAACCTATCCGACAAATACCATTGGTTAGCTTGTGTAAGTTAAGCGGGAGAAAGGCGCTGGAGGAACAAACTCAGACGACCGAGTAGAGTGAAACCAACTAACTTAGTTAGCTTCTTTTCCCAGCGGCCCCGCAGACGCCGGCGGGCGCCGAGCCAGGCAAAGATGCCTTCCACACTCCAGCAATGCCGAGAGCGGCGCAAAGGACGCCCGTCCTGGGTTGCGTTCTCCGGTCGTCGATTCTTGCGATGGGGAGCAATCATTTCCAAGCCCAGTTCCGCGAGCATTTCGTCGAGTTCGTCGCAGTCGCAAGCCTTGTCCCCGATGAGGCGCGTGGGCTCGGTGCGGTCAGAGAACAAGTCGAGTGTCTCCGGCACCATGTGCCACTCGGCGACGTTCGCCCCGGCTACGCTGGCTCCCAGCGGAAGTCCCCGGCCATCCACGATCAATTGCAGCTTGGTGCCCTTGCCTTTCTTGGTCAGCCCCACGCCCTCGCCGCCACCTTTGGCCGGCGCAAAAATCGCATCGATGAAACACTGATCCAAGTCGATGCGACCCTTCTGCGCGAGACTGCGCACGACCTTCGCCAGCAACTTGCGAAAGGCCGGCTGGCTCCTCCGGAGTTGCAGTCGTGAGGGAATCTTTGCGCCTTTGCGTGACAATCCACCGGGGCTTTTTCCACATGCTCCGGGGCTGCGCCGCAAGCGGAACAGCGACGGATCGAGCGACATCTACTACGACCCTGAGCCTGGAGCCTGTCAGGCACTTTGGCGTTGCCCACGACTGAGGGCCAAATGCCCGCAGACAAGCCAGCGAGGCACGAGCGCTCCGGCGGTAGCTTACCAGCCTACGCCGGCTGCACTTCCGCGCGGAAAATCTCGAGCGCCTTGCGGATCAGCGGGTCGCGCTTGAATTCCTCCATCGGGTCGAGCTTTGTCTCCACCGGCGACTGGGCGATCGGCGTGATGACGATGCCCTCGCGGATTTCCAGCGCGACATTCACCCGGCGTCCGAGAATCGCATTGGCTTCACTGGTCAGAAAATCGAGATGGCCGGCGATGCAGTCCTTTGAAAACGACTGATCCGGCGGGAAGCCGATCTGCACCGATGCGCCATCCACGCGGATGAGTGCGCCAGTCTCCAGCCATGCGCTGATAAGCTTCCGATCACGACGCACCGCAGCGACGAGCGCCAGCCAGAATGCATCATCGGAAATCTCCACGGCGATCGGCTCTGCGGCCCGCGGCATTTTTGGAACGGGCGCGGCTCCCGATCTCTCCGCGGCTTTCGGGACGGGTGCGGTAGGTGGCTCGGCGACTTTTGGCGTCTCGACTGCGCGCGGCTTGGAAACCGGCGCGGACGCGGGATCAGGTTCCGCCACTCGCGAGGTCGGTGCCACGGGTGCCGGTCGCACGATCGGCGCGCGCGGTGCCGCAGGCTTCGTCGGCTGCGAGATCGCAGGCAGTGCCTGTCCTCCGCGCAGCGCGGTGAGCGTGTCGAGCACCTCGGTGAGCGTCGCACTTTGCAAAATCTGAATCGCGCGGATCGCAGCCACCTCGAAGTGCATCTTCTTGTTCACGGCCCATTTCATCCGGCCCTCGGCACCGGCGAATTGCTCAATGAGATCGAGTACCTTTTCCATCGTCACGCGCTCGGACTGATCCTGCATCGCGGCCACAGCCTCGGGCATCCATTCTTCGCCGAGCCCGTTCGGATCGGCTTTCAGGACGAGAAGATTGCGCAGGTGCGTGATCAGTTCGCTCATCAGCCGCGCGAGATCTTTTCCGGCCTCGGCCTGCTCGTGGATCGTCGCGAGCGCGCCGGATGCGTCGCCGGAAATGATTGCCTCGCAGAGCATCGCCACGGTCTGCGCGCTCGTGAAGCCAAAGACACTGAGCACGTCCGCCTCCGTGATTTTGTCACCGCAAAATGCGACGAGCTGATCGAGCATGGACTCCGCATCCCGCAATCCGCCCTCCGCGCCGCGCGCCACGGCTTCCGCCGCGCTGGGTTCGAGCGAAAAGCCCTCATTCCCCGCGATGAAGAGCAGGTGCTTCGTGATCGTCGCCGCCGGGATGCGCTTCAGATCGAAGCGCTGGCAGCGGCTGAGGATCGTCGTCGGCACCTTCTGCACGTCGGTCGTGGCGAAGAGGAATTTCACGTGTGGCGGCGGCTCCTCGAGCGTCTTGAGCAGCGCGTTGAACGATCCCGTCGAGAGCATATGCACTTCATCCACGAGGTAGATTTTGTAGCGCGCGTTTGCCGGCACGTAGTTCACGCGGTCGAGGATGAGGTCGCGCACCTTGTCCACCTGCGTGTTCGAGGCGGCGTCGAATTCGATCACGTCGAGCGAGCGTCCCTCGGCGATCTCGCGGCACACTTCCTCCTCCGGATCGAAGTCCGCCTTCGGCCCGCCGGTGCAGTTCAGCGCCTTGGCAAAAATGCGCGCTGTCGAGGTCTTCCCCGTGCCGCGCGGGCCGACGAAAATGTAGGCGTGCGCGATGCGGTTTTGATCGATCGCATTGCGCAGCGTACGCGTGATGTGCTCCTGGCCGAGGACATCGGCGAAGGTCTTTGGGCGATATTTGCGTGCGAAAACCGTGTAACTGCTCACGCCGCGAAGTCTGTGCGGTGCGACCCCACGCGCAAATGCAAAAATGCAGCCGGCGCATTTGCCATCCTGCTGACACGGCGATTTCACAGTGGCGGAGTTGCCTCAGCGGATGTCCCGGACGATCCTCGGGACGAAGAAAAATGCACCGCAAAAAGCCAACCGTTCGGAAGCCCTCTGGCGCGCAGGCTGCTCTTTCGGGCTCATTTCCCATGAAAAAGCGCACCACCTCCGCAGCTTCCGGACGGGAGCCTGGCAATCCGACCGGTGCACCTTTCGGAAACGCCGCACTCGATCGGATCATCAAGGACGCCTACCGCCGCCACTCGCGCGGGCGGCTCGCGCGTGCCGCGATGGCCTCGTGCCTCGGCATCTAATCGTTCCACGCTTCCCTTCCATCCGCGGTTCGCTCAACGTCGCGGCATGAAACTTGGCTTCATCGGCAGCGGCAAAATGGCTGCGGCCCTCATCAAAGGCGTCCTCAAATCCGGCCTGTGCACACCGGCGGACATCACCGTGAGCGACGTGCATGCGCCCTCCGCGGAAAAACTGCGCACCGAGACTGGCGTGACGGTCGCCGCGACCAATGCCGAAGTCGTGAGCGCCAGCGGAGTCATCGTCCTCGCGGTGAAGCCCGGGGACGCACTCGCGGCGATCCAGGGCGTGACCACGCAGCAGACGGGATCCCCGATGCGCTGGGCTTCGCAAGGCGGCGGCAGCGGCGGCGGAGCAGGAGCAAAACTTCTGATCTCCATCGTTGCGGGACTTTCCATTGCCAGCCTTGAAAAGGCGGCGGGGGAAAAGCTGCGCGTCATCCGCGTGATGCCAAACACGCCCGCACTCGTGCTCGCCGGTGCGTCCGCATTTGCCACCGGCACCCAGGCGACCGACGAGGATGCGGCAATTGCGCAAAGGATCTTTGGCGGAGTCGGCGTCGCGCTGCGTGTGAAGGAAAGCCTGCTCGATGCCGTGACCGGCCTGAGCGGCAGCGGACCAGCCTACGTGTACACGATCATCGAGGCGCTCGCGGATGGGGGCGTGCTGATGGGCCTCCCGCGCGACCTCGCACTGCAACTTGCCGCAAAGACCGTCGCCGGAGCCGCTGAAATGGCGCTCCAGACCGGGCTGCATCCTGCGGTGCTGCGCGATCAGGTGGCCAGCCCCGGCGGCACGACGATCGCGGGACTCGAGGCGCTGGAGGCCGGCGGCCTGCGTGCGGCACTCATCGCAGCCGTCCGCGCCGCGAGCGAACGTTCGGCGGCACTGGGCGCGACGAAATGAGACGGGCGGCCTGCGCATTCGCGGTGTCGCTCGGCACGCTCGCGCTTTGCTCCGCGGATCCTCCGCTGAAGAAAGCCGTGCCCGCAAAGCCCGCGTATCCCAGGACGACGAGCGTCCCCGCGATCACGCAGGAACAGCAGACCGCACAGCAGCTCTACGCGATGGCCGTGAAGGATTTTTCCGACGGCAACCTCGAGTCTGCCAGGACCGGCTTTCAAAAGGTGCTGGCCATCGCGCCGGAGAATCCTCCGGCGCTCATCAATCTCGCGCTGATCGCGCAACGCCAGAAACACGATGACGAGGCGGAGAAATTCCTGCGACGCGTGATCCAAAAGGACACCGAAAACGCCACCGCCTGGCTGCTCCTCGGCATCGGGGCCTACGAGCGAAACGACCTCGATGCCGCCCACGCCCACCTCGCGCAGGCGGTACTCCACGCCCCGCAGGACGCGCGCGCCCACCAGTACCTCGGCTCCACATTTGCCCGCCGCGGCTGGTTCAGCGCCGGCGAGGATGAACTGCGCCGCGCGCTGGAAATAGACCCGAAATCCGCAGACGTGCATTTCAATCTCGCCGCAATCTACATGGAGCGCATCCCGCCCGCGACGGACCTCGCGCGGCGGCACTACCAGCGGGCGCTGGAACTCGGCGCGCAGCCGGATGAGAAGCTCGCCGAACGCATCGGCAAGTGAATGCATCCCTCCGCCTGCTTGCACCGCCGGGTTCCCCCGCTACGTTCCGCGGCCACCACTTCATGAGCCGATTCACCGCCATCCTTTTTTCCATCGCGCTGCTGGTCGCTCCTGCCTCGGCTGCCTCGAAAAAACCCTCGCGCTCCACCTCGCCGGCGAAACCTGAATCGCCGGGCGTCGCGCGCCCGTTCGCGACGGATGACAACGATCCGAGCGTCTTCCCCGAACTGGCGGCACAGGCCGTGATCCTCTGCGATGCCTCGACCGGACGCGTGCTCTACGAGAAAAATGCCGATGACGCCCGCGCCGTGGCGAGCACACAGAAGCTGCTGACCGCTCTCATCATCGCGGAGGCGGGCGACCTTTCCTCGAAGGTGCATGTCGAGAAGGTGGACGGCCTGTGCGAGCCGACCAAGCTCGGGCTGAAAGGTGGCGAGACCTACCGGCGCTATGACCTGCTGAAGATCATGCTCATCAAAAGCATGAACGATGTCGCCCGCTGCCTGGCGCGCGACAACGCCGGCAGCATCGAGGCATTTGCGGACAAGATGAATGCGAAGGCCCGCGAGATCGGCATGAGGAATTCGCATTTCGTGAATCCGAACGGGCTCAATGCGCAGGGCCAGCATTCCAGCGCGCGCGACATGGCGCGGCTCGCGCTCTTCGCATACCGGAACCGCATCATCCGCGGCATCGTGAACCAGCCCACGCTCACGTGGCAGTATGCGGACGGCAGGGTCACCGTCTTTGAAAACACGAACAAGCTGCTGAAATACCTCGGCCTCTGCAATGGCATGAAGACCGGCTACACGGAGCCGGCGGGCCACTGCCTCGTGTCGAGCGCACAGGACGGCGGGCGGCATCTCATCTGCGTCGTGCTCGGCGATCACCGGCGCGATTTCATCTGGGTGGACAGCTACCGGCTGTTCAACTGGGGCTTCTACCAGTTGAAGAACATGCCGGCCGGCGGCAACTGATCACGGATGGCCGCGAGCATCGAGGATCAGCTTGCGGATCTGCGTTCGCGCTCGCTGCTGCGGCGGCTGCGCACATTCGACGGCCCGCAGCAGCCCGAAATCGAGGAGGCGGGAAAAAGCCTGATCAGCTTTGCCTCGAACGACTACCTCGGCCTCGCGACCGAGCCTGCGCTGAAGGAAGCGGCCAAGGCCGCGATCGATCGCTACGGTGTCGGCAGCGGCGCGGCGCGGCTCATCTCCGGGAGCCTCGCGCCGCACGCGCAGCTCGAGGAAGCAATCGCGCGATTCAAGGGCACCTAGGCCGCGCTCGCATTTTCCAGCGGCTACGCCACCTCGCTCGGCACACTCGGCGCACTGTGCGGCGAGGAGGATGTGATCATTTTGGACAAGCTCAGTCATGCGTCGCTGATTGATGGCGCGCGACTCAGCCGCGCGACGGTGCGCGTCTTCCCGCACAATCATCTCGGCAAGCTCGAAAGTCATCTCGAATGGGCCGCGGAAAATCATCCGGATGCCCGCGTGATCGTCGTCACCGAGGCGGTGTTCAGCATGGACGGTGATCGCGCGCCACTCGCGGAGATCGTCGCTTTGAAAAACGAATTCGGCGCGATGCTGCTCGTGGATGAGGCACATGCCGTCGGCGTCCTCGGCCGCAATGGCCGCGGCCTCGCCGATGCGCTGCGGCTCGAAGGCGAGGTGGACATCCAGATGGGCACGCTCAGCAAGGCGCTCGGCGTCGCCGGCGGCTACATTGCGGGTTCGCGACGCCTCATCGAGTTGCTTGTGAACCGCGCGCGCAGCTTCATCTACTCCACCGCTCCCCCACCCTCGCTCGCCGCCGCCGCACGCGCAGCAATCGAGTTCATGGAAAGCGATGCCGGCGAAAAGCGCCGCGAGCAGCTTTGGGAAAATCTCGGCTGCTTCGGCGGCGAGATGCCGCATCTTTTTTCCGACGGCAGGAAAATCCAGAGCGCCATCGTCCCGCTGATCCTCGGGGATTCCGGCCGCGCACTCGAGGCCGCGGACCGTCTTGCGGAGCGCGGCTTTTACGTTCCCGCGATCCGTCATCCCACGGTACCGCGCGACGCCGCACGATTGCGCATCACCATTTCCGCTCGGCACACCCCGCAGCAGATCGCCGCGCTGTGCAGCGTCCTGCGATCGCTCTGAGACCATGGAGCAGCACCGCCCATTGAAAATGCCGGGCGAACGGCTAGAGTGAAATCCAAGACCACCGCAGATCCCTGATGCCCGATCCCTCTCAAGCACCACCGCCCCGCACCAACGGCATCTGCTCAGATTGCGGCGCGGAATTCGACGCATCATCCCGCCACGGTAAGTCTGCAACCTGCTGCGACGCCTGTCGGGCGAAACGCCTGGCCAGTGCCGCCGCGGCCCCGCGGCCCGCCCAGGGGCACCAGATGCCCAAGCCCTGGTTTCACTCGCTGAAACTGTGGTCCTGGCTGCTCCTGATCGGATCGCTGACATTTGCCGGAGTCCATTGGAAGGCAACTGTGATCGGCTATTACCACCGCTGGACGCAAAACATGCACGCACGCCGCGCAGCCGAAGCCTTTGAAAGAAGGGACTACGAACACGCCATCATAGACGGCCGCAGGGCGCTCGATTTCGATCCATTCGACATCGAGACAAACCGGATCATCGCGAAATCCCGCGAGGCTCAGGGTTCCGACGAGGCGATCCCTTGGCGGGCGAGGTTGAACATCATCCGGCCCGGCGACCCGGAAAACTCAATCGCCTGGGCGCGCGACGCACTGAAAGCGGGCGCTGTCGAGACAGCCGAGGATGCCCTCGCAGGGCTGAAAGCCACCGATCGGACCAGCGCAGAATACCACGACGTCGCGGCACTGCTCGCCATCGCAAAGCTGAATCCCGCGACCGCTGAATCGCACTGGAGCACGGCAGTCCAGCTCGCTCCCTCCTCGACAGACTACCGGCTGAAGCTTGCCGTGATTCAGGCGAACTCGAATTCGGAGGCCCTGCGCGCATCCTCCAGGAAAACCCTCCTCGATCTCGCCGCGATCCCGGAGCACCGGATCGTCGCGCTCCGCGCATTGATCGAGAGCACTTTGACGCGGCAGGAATTCCCGGAGGCACGCAAGTTTGCCGACCAGCTCATCGCAAGCCCCGACTCCCTCTTCTCCGATCGGCTCAGGCGCCTCACGGTGCTCCGGACCCAGAATGCATCGGACGCGCCGCAATACCTCGAGACACTCCGTGACGAATCACTCAAGGATCCGGAACAGCTCGCCCATCTCCTGCGGTGGATGAATCAGGAGGGACTGCCGCTCCTCGTCTCGGACTGGGTGCCGGCATTGCCCCCGGCGCTCGTATCACGGCCTCCGGTATGCCTCGCGATCGCAGAAACCTACGGACGGAACCGCGACTGGACAAAGCTGCGCGCATTTGTGGAGAAGGCCTCCTGGAAGGACTTCGAGCACATGCGCCTTGCCCACCTCGCACACGCGCTGGAAAATTTCGGCAACGTCGTCGCAGCAGAGACGACGTGGGGCCGCGCAATTACCGAGTGCCACGACAAACCCAATCTCCTCGCCAGCCTCGTCCGGCTCGCACAGTCATGGCGATCGGACCAGTGGGTGGAAATCGCATTGCGGAGACTTTCCGCGGACGAGCGGACGCCGCTATGGATGCTTGACGCGATGTGGACGGTCGCGAGAAAAGCCGGCGATTCCGCCGAACTCCAGCGGCTGAGCCGCCTGATCGTGAACGCCCGCCCGAAAAATCCCGAGGCGCGGAACAACTTCATCCGCCTCACACTGCTCCGGCGTGGGGACGAGGCCGCGACCTACAACCTCGCGGTAAACTTTTTCAAGGAGAGCCCGAAGGAACTCCCTCGCGCGGTGACATACTCGCTCTCGCTTTTCCTGCAGGGCAGGCTGCTCGAAGCGAAGGAAACACTGGCCCCATTCCCCGAATCCGAACTCCGCCAGCCCGAGCCCGCGCTTTACTACGGCATCTACCTCCATGCCTCCGGCGATACCGACAAATCACAGGAATTCCTAAAAATTGCACGCACCGGCCCCCTCCTGCGCGACGAGGAGGAACTCATCGGTCGCGTGAAACGCGAGTCCCGCCACAACACGCTCGCGCCCGAACCGAAGTTGCCGCCATCTGCAGGAAAGTAGGCGGGGCAGTTTTTTTCAGGGAGTCCGCGGTGCCCGCGCGAAACGAAAACCCGCCAGCGGCCCCGCAGGTTCGGCACCCTTTGAAAATGCAGCGACCTTGAACGCGGCACCCATGAATTGCGGGTGCATCAGCGTCTGAAATGCGCGGCGCTCCGTGGCATTCGCGCCGTCCGCGAAGTGCTCCATGCCGAGGCCGACCATGAAGTGATGCTGATCGGTGAAGCCTTCCAACTGCAGCCCGGCGGACATCGCAGACTCGATGAGGCTGTCGAATTCCACGTGCGCAGTCAGATCGATTTCGCCGGGACGCGCGAGCGGATCCGCCTCGCGCCGGTGATTCGCATACGCCGAGAGAGTGCCTGCGGTGCGGGTCGGCGCGTAGTACTCGTGCCGCGGAAAACCGTAGTCCACCGCGAGCACGAATCCGCGCCGCATCGTCGCCGCGACCTCGCGCATCCACGCGGCTGCCGCGAGATTCACCTCCGTCGTGTAGCCTTCCGGGAGCGGGCCGGGGATGCACGCGCACGCTTCGTGCAGTCCGCCTGGCTCCAGCGGGCGTTCCGCAAAAACAAAACACCCTTCCTGCTCAACCACCGCCCGCTCGCGCCACTCGCCGCCCGTCCATTTCACAAGATGCACGGGAAACGCATCCGGCAGCTCATTCGAAAAATGCACACACGCGTCGGCGTGAATCGTCGCCAGTTCGCGCGCCCATTTCACCTTTTCCGCAAAATCAGCGAGCCGTTCGCGCTGTCGTGCCTCGAGCTTCGCGAATGGCTCGACGATCCAAAACCGCGCCGCTTCGCAGCACTCCGGAAACATCGTGCGAAGCCCGCCAAGCACGTCCGCCACCAGGTCGCCGCTCGCCGCCCCCTGCTCGATCACCGTGAATTCCGCAGGCGCACCGAGGACGCGCCACATCTCCGCAATCTGCCGCGCAAGCAGCCTCCCGAACAGCGGACCCACGCTCACATTCGTAAAAAAATCCCCGCCGCGCCCGATGCTCGCACGGCCCGATGCGTAGTAGCCATGCTCCCCGTGATACAGTGCGAGTTCCATGAAACGCCGGAAAGGCATCGGCCCACACGCGGCGATTTCGGAGCGAATGATGTCGGTGAGCGTTGCAGGCATCAGTCTGGCTTTGCGGGCACGCCACCGAAGCGCGCAACCAAAAAGTGGTGCAGCTCTCCAGAACTGCGCAGCGCGCGCCAACACTTGCGGGCAATTCTCCGCCACCCTGCTCCAGCACGGCGCAGCTCAGGAGGGTCGCGCCACGACTCGGCTGCCGCACTCCCTCCCGAGCTAAGAACCCCGTCCCCCATTGGCTTGTCCCGACCGCACACTCACGACACCTTCCGCGCCATGCTCACCCGCATCCTCCTTTCCCTCACCATCCTCGCCACCACCGCCTTCGCCGAGGACTGGCCCGTGTGGCGCGGTCCGCGCAACGACGGCCGCAGCACCGAAGCCGCCTTCCCGATCACGTGGAGCAAAACCGACAACGTCGTCTGGCGCACCGAACTCGCCGGCGAAGGCCACGCCTCGCCTGTGCTCTTCGGCGGCAAACTTTTCACCGTCGCCGCCACGCCCGACACTGGCGACCGCGTCCTCATTTGCCTCGACCGCAACACCGGCAAAAAGGTCTGGCAGCAGACCGTCGTGAAAGCCCCGAGCGAGCACGTCCACAAGGAAAACAGCCACGCCTCTTCCACACCCGCGTGCGATGGCGAGCGCGTCTTCTGCACATTCCTCGACGGCAAGGACGTCGTCGTCTCCGCCTACAGTCTCGACGGCAAGCAGCTCTGGCAAAAGCGGCCCGGCATCTTCACCAGCGTCCACGGTTTTTGCAGCACGCCCATTCCGTACGAGGACAAAGTGATCGTGAACTGCGATCACGACGGCGACGGCTACATCGTCGCCCTCTCGCGCACCGATGGCCATGAACTCTGGCGCATCATCCGCCCGAACCACACACGCAGCTATTGCACGCCCATCATCCGCCACGCCGCAGGCCGCACGCAGATGGTCCTCAGCGGCAGCAAGTGCATCGCCAGCTACGACCCCGACACCGGCAAGCAACTCTGGATCGTGGACGGCCCCACCGACCAGTTCGTCGCCTCGCCCGTCTATTCGGAAACGACCGGCCTCTTCTACATCACAGGCGGCTTCCCCGATCACCACATCATGGCCATCCGCCCAGATGGCACCGGCAATGTCACCGAGACGCACGTCGTCTGGCACCACCACAACGGCGCAGGTGTGAGCTACGTCCCCTCGCCCATCATCGAAGGCGACTGGTTCCTGGTCACCGACGACCGCGGCTTCGCCCACGCCTTCGACGCAAAGACCGGCGACATCGTCTGGAATGAAAAATTCGGCCGCAGCCACGCCAGCATCGTCAGCGCCGCCGGCCTCCTCTACTTCATGAACGACGCCGGCGTGTGCCGCGCCGTGAAGCCCGCGAAAAAGTTCGCCACCGTTGCGACGAACGATCTCGGCGAGCCCACCTACGCCTCCCCCGCCCTCAGCAACGGCCAAATCTTTCTCCGCACCGACAAGGCCATCTACTGTATTGGACAGACAAAGAAGACAGCCGCGACAACGCCCCGCATTCAATCCAAACCATAAGCGCGACTGTTGAGATTCTTTCGGGGCTTTTTTAACATGCTCTGAATTTTACCCTGTTCTGCGAGGCTCAATAAATGGGACTTCTGGCGGGAAAAGGGAGCACGAAGCAAAAACTCGGAGCAGCGCTGACGGCCCTTGGTGTCGTCGGGGGCGACGGGCTCTTCCCCGCGCCCATGCGACCGTGCTGGATTTCTGCGCCACTTTCCTTCTTT
>JBDSAR010000241.1:0-2157 GCA_039922035.1 Chthoniobacteraceae bacterium | reverse complement strand
TGCGCAAGAGCAGCGTGTGCCTGCGTGCCGAGGGCAGCACTTTCAACGCGGGACGAGAGCAGACGGAGGCCGGCGCGGCTCTCGTGCTCGATCCGCCGCCGGACGCGATCGTGTCGCAGAGCCTCGTGCATAAGATCGGCAAGAGCAGCGTGGACTCGAACCGCGTGCAGGTGCCCTTCGAGCAGATCGCGCCGAAGCCGGACGAGCTGTGGACGAATGAGACGACGAACGAGTTGCGCATCGCCATCGGACGCACCGGCGCGACGAAAATGCAGTACCTCGCCATCGGCAAGGGCACGCGGCAGCACGCGCTTTTCGCGGGCAAGACTGGCTCGGGAAAATCCACGCTCTTCCACGTCATCATCACGAATCTCGCGCTCGCGTGCTCGCCGGAGCAGGTGGAGTTTTACCTGATCGATTTCAAGAAGGGCGTCGAATTCAAGTGCTACGCGAACAAGCGCCTGCCGCACGCGCGCGTCGTCGCCATCGAGAGTGATCGGGAATTTGCGCTCAGCGTGCTGCAGCGCGTGGACGAGGAGCTGAAGCGCCGCGGCGACATGTTCCGCAAGCTGAACGTGCAGGACGTCGCCGGGTACAAGCGTGCGGGCGCAGAAGGAAAGGCTAACGCCTTGGAGCCGATGCCGCGCTCGCTGCTGCTCATTGACGAGTTCCAGGAGTTCTTCGTCGAGGACGACAACATCGCGCAGACCGCGTCGCTGCTCTTCGACCGCATCGTGCGGCAGGGCCGCGCCTTCGGCATCCACGTGATCCTCGGCTCGCAGACGCTCGGCGGCGCATTCACGCTCGCTCGTGCGACGATGGGGCAGATGGTCATCCGCGTCGCGTTGCAGTGCAACGAGGCCGACGCGTATCTTATCATGGACGAGAACAACTCCGCGCCGCGCCTGCTCTCGCGGCCCGGCGAAGGCATCTACAACGACTCCGCCGGAGCCATCGAGGGCAACAGCCCGTTCCAAGTCGTGTGGCTTTCCGACGAGGAGCGCGATGCGTGCCTCGATAAAGTGCGCGCTCTCGCCGATGCGCGGCATGATCGCCACCGCAGCGCGATCGTCTTCGAGGGAAACGCACCCGCGAATGTACAGGAGAACGATCTGCTCGCCATCGCTCTCGAATCCAAACCGACGGTCGCGCCCACGGCCGCGCGCTGCTGGTTCGGCGCGCCCAATTCCATCAAGGGTCCGACCGAGGCGGCCTTCCAGCGGCAGAGCGGCAACCACATGATCATCGTCGGCCAGCGCGAGGAGGCCGCGCTCACGATGATCATGCTCTCCGTCGTCGCGCTCGCCGCGCAGCACCCTGCGGGCACCGCGCGCTTCATTGTCATCCACGGCTCGGCACCCGGCACGTCGGACGCGGAGCAGTTCGACCGTCTTTCCAAAACGATCCCCCACGGCCTCACACTCGCCACCGCGCTGGAGATTCCCGACGTCATCCGCGTGATCTCAACCGAGATGAAAGCGAGAGGCAGTGGCGAGACTCCGTTGGCGGCCGCGCCGTCCGTGTTCGTGTTCATTCACGGCCTGCACAAATTCAAGAAGCTGCGCCACGAGGATGATTTCAACTTCGGCGGCGGCGACGGCGAGACGAGTCCGGGCGCAGCGTTCAACGAAATCATCACCGAAGGCAGCGCGCTCGGCATTCACATCATCGCGGCGGTGGACTCGTTCAACAACGTCAACCGCGCAATGAGCCGGAAGGCGCTCTCGGAATTTGAAATGCGGATCGTCTTTCAGATGAGCGCGAACGACTCCGCGAGCCTCATAGATTCGCCCAAGGCGAGCGCCCTCGGCCTGCATCGCGCGCTGCTCTACAACGAGCAGGCGGGCACGCTGGAGACCTTCCGCCCGTACGCCGCGCCCGACGCGGAGTGGCTCGAGCACGCCGCCGCGAAACTCGGCACGCGGGTGTAGTCCAGGCCGCGCGGGCTGAGCTTTGTCGCTGCACTTGTGAAAGCGCGGGCTGGCGTCCGCGAATTGCAGGTAGTGATGTGAGGCAGCGTGTGCTAGGAAGGTGAACGTTCACTCCCCGGATTTATGAAGACACGCCTCCATCTTCTCCTCGCGTTATGGTTATCCTTTGCCATTGGTGTTTCGGCGAATGCCACACCGCTTTCGGGGACGAGGACCGTCGGGCCCA
>JBDSAR010000240.1:0-7474 GCA_039922035.1 Chthoniobacteraceae bacterium | reverse complement strand
CGGCGCGCGTTACAATCCCGCGGCCGATTCATGGATTGCCCTCAGCACTCCGCCGATTCCTCTGATCGGAAGGCAGGCCCACACGGCGGTGTGGACGGGCACTGAAATGATCATCTGGGGCGGTTACATCGGCTTCGGAGTCAATGATGGCCAGCGCTACAATCCGGTGGCCAACAGTTGGACCGCAATCACCGCTACGGGAGCGCCGATCGCACGGTCAGCCCACACGGCCGTTTGGACGGGCACCGAAATGATCGTCTGGGGCGGCAGCGACGGGGCGACCTATTTCAATGACGGCGCGCGCTATAATCCTGCGGCGGATACGTGGACGCCGGTGGCCGCCGTCGCTTCCGCGGCACGGTCTTTTCATACCGCGGTCTGGACGGGCAATGTGATGATCGTTTGGGGTGGGGGAAATGGCGCGACCTATTTCAATGACGGCGGACGCTACAACCCGTCGGCGAATACCTGGGCGGGCGTGAGCGTAGCCGGCGGAGCGCCCGCTGCACGCACCCAGCACGCCGCAGTTTGGACGGGCAGCGAGATGATCATCTGGGGCGGAGCCGGCGCGGCGACCTATAACGACGGCGCACGCTATTCTCCGACAGGAAATA
Organism: Chthoniobacteraceae bacterium; assembly: GCA_039922035.1. Classification (GTDB taxonomy): domain Bacteria; phylum Verrucomicrobiota; class Verrucomicrobiia; order Chthoniobacterales; family Chthoniobacteraceae; genus SXWH01. Next base: position 6,860 of record JBDSAR010000240.1, on the reverse strand, counting down.
CCTGGACCGCCATGACCGCGACCAACGCGCCTGCCGCGCGCAGCCTCCCTACGGCGGTTTGGACTGGCAGCGAAATGATCGTTTGGGGTGGAACTGTCTCCACTACTTTTTTCAACGACGGCGGGCGCTACAGTGCCGCCGCCAATACCTGGACCGCGCTTCCCACGATTGGCGCACCGTCCGGACGCATCCAACACACCGCCGTATGGACGGGCGGAGAAATGCTGGTCTGGGGTGGAATCTTCTTCGACACGGACTACAAATATTTCAATGACGGCGGACGGTACAACCCCACCACCGGCACGTGGTCTGCCATCAGCACCGCGGGCGCGCCCTCCGCACGCCGTTCCCACACGGCGGTGTGGACCGGCACCGGGATGATCGTCTGGGGCGGCTACGGCGGCAGCCATTTGAACGACGCGTGGACCTACACGCCCGGCAAGCTGATGTATCTCTACCAGCGGCCGTGAACGAGCCGAGTCGAAAGGAACATCGCTCCCTGAGATGAAAATCATCCCCATATTCCTGATCGCATCCTTGCTTCTTCTTCCGTCGCTCGCGGCGGAAAGGGCGGAAGACTTCGAAACGCTCTGCGCAGAACGCACCGCGATCGAGCGCGTCTATCACGCGCACCGCCTCGGCACAAAACCGGCCTTTGAGGACGTGATGCCGCCCGCATTGATCGGGCAGATCATCCGCCAGGATCAGCAAAAGGCAGCCGCGCTCAGCAGAGTGTACGGCGTGGAAATCACTCCCGCGATGATCGCAGCCGAGGCGGAGCGCATCAACATCACGACTCGCGCGCCGGAAGTGCTCGCAGAGATCCGGCACGCGCTTGGGGATGATTCCGCACGCTTCGCCCGCGCGATGGCCCGCCCCATCATCGTGGAGTGCGAGTTGCGCCGCCGCTTTGACAACGATGACAAACTCCATACCGCGCAGCGCAGCGCGGCAGACCGGGCACGCGCGAGCCTGCTCGCAAAAAATCCCGTCATAGACATGCGTGAGGTGACGTGGCAGCTCACGCCGCGGCCCACGGGCGAAGCTTCCAAACCGGCGCCTCTCTCAACTCCGAATTCCCCGCCCACCACCGCTTCCAGCATCGCCTACGCCAACGCGGCCACCGTGCAGATCGCACAGACGCTCGCTTCGCCCGGGCACGCCGCACGCGGCGTGGAGAAGCACTACTTCGCAGACCTCGATCCCGAACTGCAAAACGTCCTGCGCGTGCAATTGCAAAAGCCCGGTGACGTGAGCGCCGTGATCGAGACACCCGCCGGCTTCCTCGTTTTCCAGGCCAGGGAAAAAAGTCGAGAGACCCTCACCGCCGCCACCTTTTCCACGCCCAAGCGCGGCTACGACGAGTGGCTCGCGCAGCAGAAGCAATGAACACAGGACATCGACCATGAACTCACCCACACGCCGCATCCCGCACGCCGCATCGCTCCGCCGATGGAGACTCAGCATCGAGCATTCGATGCTCATCCTCGGCAGTTCCATGTTACTGGCAAGCTTCAGCGCCGTCGCCGCACCGCGCATCAGTGCAAGCTATTCCATCGCCGCCGACATCACCGACGCAGCCGGCGAACGCACCGCCAGCGCGAGCTACACGAATGACGGCAGCCTCGGCGGCATCATCGGAATCTCCACCGTCGCCGCGCCCGCCGAGACGGCGAAGCACGGCTACATCGCCCAGCTCTATGAAGTGACCGGGCTGCAACTCACTGCCACACCCCCCACCGTGAATGAAAGCTCCTCGCGCCAGCTCAGCGGTGCGCAGTTGCTCGATGACAATACGACCCTCGCCGTACCAGCCAGCGCCATCTCCTGGAGCGTGCTCAGCGGGCCGATCACTAACATTAGCAACAGCGGCGCGGCCATCCCGGCCAACGTCTATCAAAACACCGCTGCCAGCGTGCAGGGCAGCTATGCCGGAGACATCGGCGCGCTCGGCCTCACCGTGCTGAACACGAACCTCGACAACTATGGCAGCTACGCCGCGGACGGCATAAACGACACTTGGCAGGTGCAATACTTCGGCCTCGACAATCCGCTCGCCGGGCCTCTTCAGGATCCTGATCACGACGGGCAGAACAATTGGTTCGAATTCCAAGCCGGCCTCGTGCCGACCGACCCCGAATCCCGCTTCCTGCTGAACATCGAGTCCGTCCCCGGACAGCCCGGCCAGAAAAACATCATATTCAGCCCCCGCCTCACCGGTCGGAATTACACCGTGTTGTCCAAGAGCGATCTCGCTGAAGGAACGTGGCTCCCGCTAGCCAGTTCGAGCATCAGCGATCAGCTCGACAAACGCACGGTGACCGATCTGGACGCCAGCAGCGAAACGAAATTCTACCACGTCCAGATCTATATACCGTAGCGGGAAACGGACTGCCGAGTTGGCTAAAACGTGATCGTCGCCTGCACGTAGCCGAAGTCGGCGTCGCTGTGGAAGCCGGTGCCCTTGAGGTAATCCCCGGCGAAGAAGTGGCTGTAGCCACCCTGCACCTGCAGGTTCTTCGTCGCATTCCACGTCACGATAAGGTCCACCTCGGAGCCGACGTAGTCGCTCGACCTGCGTGCGGCGGCATTCAGCGGACGCACGGCAGTGATGCCGTTGGCGCGGTACCATGTGTCATTCGTATCCGCGAGCCAGAAGGCGTTGCAGTCCACCTGCGCAGTCACGTTTTTCACCGGCGTGACTTTGAAGCTCAGCATCGCGTTGTGCAGATTCTGCCACGCGAAGAGATCCATGATTCCGTAGAACTTGTGGTTCGTCGGAAACAGGTTTTGGAACGTGCCGACATCGTTGTCTGCGGAATTGCCGTCGCCGGAAGCGTAGTTGTACTCGGCGTAGATGCGCGGCTTCATCGGCAGGTCAAAGTTGTAGCCGACGCCCACATTCGCCGCGAAGGCATTCAGGCTTAGCCCGCGCACGTCGCCGACCTGGTAGGCAAATTCGCCCTGGAATTCCAAGCCATGCAGCTTTTTCGGATCACCCTTAATGCGAGTGCCGAGCGTGACGAAGTCGCTGTGGCGCGCATTCGCGCCGGTGGTCGAGACCGCGCCCTGCACGTTGGCGGTGTTGCCGCGCGGTTCATTGATGAACAGCGAGTAGAGATCCACTGAACCGAAGGACAGTTCGTCGAGCGTCGCATAGATGCCGCTGAAAACGAGGCCGCGGTTGCTTTCAGTGCCGTTGAAAAGATCGGACTGGTTGAAGTTATTCCGCGTGATCACGACGGGCGTGGAAGTGAAGGCATCGACGGTGAATCCCTTGGTCTTGTAGGTCAGTTTCACGGCGTCAAACGTGCGGCCGAAGTTATTCCAGTCGAACGCGCCGACGAGCCGCTCGTCGCCGTAGGACAGGATCTGCCGTCCGACTTTCAGACCCCACGGGCACTTCGCGTAGTCGGAGATATCCACATACGCTTGGCGCAGATCGAACGAGTCGTCGCCCTCGGCGCCGCCCGTGCCGGGAATCAGCGTGCGACCGCCGAAGAACTCACGGCTGTCCTGCACCTGCGCGTAAATCTTCAGCCACGGCACGGGCTTCAGCATCATGCCGAGGCGGAAGCGCTGGAACAGGAAGCCGTCGTCCGTCACGGCATTCAGGCCGCGGTTAAAGTCGAAGTTGTTGTCGCGGATTTCCCAGCGCAGGCGCTCCTGCAAGTCGAAGGTGATTTTTCCGTCCGCAAAGCTGAGCAGCGACTGCGGCTCCGCTTTTTTTGGCTCCGACTTTGTTGCCGGACCGGCGATGGCATGGCCGGCAAGCAGGGCCGTGGCAAACAGGGTGGCGATGTGTGGTTTCATGTTGGTTGTTTTAGTGTGTTGGTGGTTTCGCGGTCTGAGGAAAGCTTCGGGTTCAAACGATTGCAGCGGGTGACATCTGCGGCGGCGCTACGTACTGCACGCGCTCGTGCGCGCCGACTTCGAGGAATTGGATGAGCCGCGAGCGCAGCGGCGCGTAATCGGGATGCTCCATGATCGCCTTGCGCTCGCGCGGGCGCGGAAAATTCACCGGCACGATGTCGCCGATTGTCGCGGCGGGGCCGTCGGTCATGCACACGATGCGGTCCGAGAGGAAGAGCGACTCATCCACATCGTGCGTGACCATGAGCGTGGTGATGCGCTCCTTGCGCCAGAGCGTAAGCAGCACCTGCTGCAATTCGTAGCGCGTGAGCGCGTCGAGCATTCCGAATGGCTCGTCGAGCAGCAGCATCCGCGGCTTCAGCGCAAATGCGCGCGCGATGCCGACGCGCTGGCGCATTCCCTGCGAAAGTTCCGCAGGCAGCTTGTGCATCGCGTCGCCGAGGCCGACGACGGTGAGGTAGTACTCGGCGATCTGACGGCGCTCATCCTTGCTCGCGGTGTAAAAAACTTGGTTGATGCCGAGCATCACGTTTTCAAACGCCGTGAGCCACGGCAGCAGAGACGGCGACTGGAAAACGACGCCACGATCCGGGCCAGGTCCGGTGAGTTCCTTACCCACGAGAATGATGCCGCCTTCGCTGATTTCGCTGAGACCCGCGAGCATCGAGAGCACGGTGCTCTTGCCGCAACCCGAGTGGCCTATCAGGCAGACGAATTCACCCTTCGCGATCTTCAGGTTGAAATCCCGCACAATGACTGCCGGCCCTTTCGGCGACGGATACGTTTTCCCGATCTGTGAGAGTTCGCAGTAGGCGCTCATTTTTCCATCTCCACCTCAGCGGTTTTGATTTCACTGCGGCGAATCGGCCTGCGTCGGTTGCGCATCGACCACGGGAGGGAAAGATCCTCCGGCTCAATGTCCGGCAGCACGAGCTTCCGATCGAGCACGGTCTTCCGGCTGTGCGCGCTCTTGAGCAGGTATTCGACGAGTTCGAGGCGGATACGCTTGAAGTCCGCGTGATCGGCGATGGTGCGGCGGTCGCGCGGTTGCGGGATGGTGATCGGAATGGACATGCCGAGCGTGGCATTGGGTCCGGCGGTGAGCGGGATCACGCGGTCCGCGAGCAGGATTGCCTCATCGGGATCATTCGTGATCAGCACGATGGTCGTGTCGTCCTCACGCTTGATGCGCGTGATTTCGTCCTGAAGATTCGCTCGGGTCAGCGCGTCGAGCGCACTGAGCGGTTCATCGAGCAGGAGCACTTTCGGCTCCATCGCCAACGCGCGCGCGACCGCCACTCGCTGGCGCATTCCGCCCGAGAGTTCGCGCGGCAACTTGCCGGCCGCGGGAGTGAGATTCACGAGTGCGATGAATTTCTCCACCTGGGCACGCCGCTGTTCGCGGCTCCACTGCGGGAAGATCTGGTCCACCGCCAGCGCGATGTTTTCCGTCACGGTGAGCCACGGCAGCAGGCTGTAGTTTTGAAACACCACGCCGCGCTCCGAACCGGGGCCCGTGATCGGCTTGCCATCGAACTTCGCGACGCCCTTGTCCGGGGTGACGAGTCCGCTGAGCAGATTGATGAGCGTCGTTTTTCCCGCCCCGGAAAATCCGACGATGGCGACGAACTCGCCTTTCTCGACTTCGAGATTGATGTCGGAAAGCACCTCGGTCCGATTCCACTTCGGACCAAAGCCTTTGAATGCGCGTTCGATTTCGAGGTAGGCCATACGTCAGTGTTTGGTCACGCAAAGGCGCAAAGGCGCAAAGGTTTCGGGTCGCGTGCTTCTTTCCGGGATGAAGGATGCCGGCCTATGAATGAGAACGAAATCGCCACAGCCGTCGTCGATGCAGCCTACAAGATTCACACAAAGCTCGGACCGGGACTTCTCGAAACCGTTTACGAAGTCACGCTCGCCCATGAATTGCGGAAGCGCGGCCTGAGTGTCGAGCGGCAGGTTCCGGTTCAGATTGTCTATGATGAACTTGTCTTCGAGGAAGGCTTCCGCGCCGATCTTATCATCGAGGACAAATTCATCATTGAACTGAAGTCCGCAGAAACTCTCCCCGCCGTTTCGCCAAAACAACTGCTCACCTACCTTCGCCTCCGCGATTGTCGTCTCGGCCTTCTGATCAATTTTGGGGAATCGCTGATCAAGAACGGCATCAAGCGAATCGCAAACGGAATCCCCGACGACTCCGACTCTGCATAAACTCCATCTTTGCGCCTTTGCGCCTTTGCGTGACATCATCGTGTTCATGCCGTTTTGAATCGCGATTCCACGAGCGACATCAGCCGATCCAGCAGCAGGCCGATGATGCCGATGGCCAGGATCGAGAGGATGATCTGCGAGTAGTGGTTGGCGTTGTATTCCTGCCAGAGGAAGCCGCCGACGCCGGGGCGGCCGGTGAGCATTTCCACGGCGACGATGACGAGCCACGCGATGCCGAGCGAAAGGCGGAAGCCGGTGAACATGTAGGGCACCGTCGCGGGCAGCAGCACTTTGAACAGCGTCTTGCTGCGCGAGAGTTTCAGCACTTTTGCGACATTCAGATAATCCTGCGGCACGGCGCGCACGCCGACGGCGGTGTTCATCACCGTCGGCCACATCGCGCAGATCGCGATCGTGAAAAGCGCCGCGGCATCGCTCGCACCGAAGACCGTTTTTCCGCCGCCATCCATCAGCTTCACCGAGCTGAAAAGGATCAGCCCGAGCGGGAACCACGCGAGCGGCGAAACCGGGCGCAGAACTTGGATGATGGGGTCCACCGCCTTCGTGAAGGTCTTCGACAGGCCGAGGCAGAAACCGATCGGCGTGGCGACGATGAGGGCGATGAGGTAGCCCTGCATCACGAGCTTCAGCGAGAGCGCGGCAAAGGCGAGGATGCCCTGATCGAGTTCGCCGCGTTTTGCGAATGGCTGTGTGATGTAGAGCTTGCTCGCCTTCCATGTTTCAGCCGGCGTGGGAAGATCGGCGGAGATTCC
>JBDSAR010000239.1:0-5706 GCA_039922035.1 Chthoniobacteraceae bacterium | reverse complement strand
GCGCGCATCGGCGTGACGGGCGGTTCGGCGGGCGGGCATCTCGCGCAGTTCCTCGGCGTGACGGCGGGCGTGAAGGATTTTGAGGGCGAGGGGAATCTCGATCAGTCGAGTGCCGTCGCGTGTGTGGTGAATTTCTACGGCCCCAGCGACCTCACAAAATCCTACGGCGCGAGCGTGGATGCTGCGGAGGTGCTTCCGCTGTTTTTTGGCGGCGATCTCTCGACGAAGCGCCGTGAACACATCGTCGGCAGCCCGCTCTACTGGGTGACGCCAAATGCTGCACCGACGCTCTGCGTCCACGGCACGGACGACAAATACGTCGCCTACGAGCAGGCTGGCTGGATCGTGGACCGGTTGAACGCGAGCGCCGTCGAGGCGGATTTGCTCACGCTCCAAGGTGCCGGCCACGGCTTCAAAGGCGCGGACATGGAGAACGCCGAGAAGGCGCTGATCAAATTCTTCGATAAACATCTGAAGCCCGTCGCGCGCTGAACGGTCTCACCGCACGTCGGGTTTGAAAAATGAGCGCCAACACGCGCAGACGCAGAGGAGGGCAAGACGGCCCCTCTGAGAACCGGTCTGTATTTCCCGGTGCCTCTGCGTCTCTGCGTTACAACACTGGTCTCCTCGGACCCGATGCGGGCACGCCACACAGTCCCTCAGTATTCCGAGCGAAGCTCGATGGGCTTCGTCGCGCGTTTGGCGCGGGCGCGGATGTTCAGCACTTCGACGCCAAACGAGAATGCCATCGCAAAATAGATGTAGCCTTTCTCGATGTGCTGCCCGCAGCCCTCTGCGACGAGCACCACGCCGACGAGCATGAGGAAACTCAGCGCGAGCATCTTGATCGTCGGATGTTTGTTCACGAAGTCCGCGATGGATTTTGCTGCGAAGAACATCACGATCATCGCGAGGACCACGGCGGTGATCATCACGGCGATCTGCTGCGCCATGCCGACTGCGGTGATCACGGAGTCGAGCGAGAACACGATGTCCACGATGACGATCTGCGCGATGACAGACGCGAACGCGCCCTTCACTTTTTTGGATTCCGCATGCGCCTCACCCTCGAGGCTGCCGTGGATTTCGCGCACGCTTTTCCACATGAGAAAGAGGCCTCCCACGAGCAGCACGAGGTCCTTGCCGGTGACGGCGTGCGGCGCGCCCGTGCCGTGGTCGTGCAGGAAGGGCACGGTGAAGAGGGGCGCGGTCATTTTCGTGAGTTGGAAGATGAAACTCAGCAGGAGAATCCGTGTGATGAGCGCGAGCGCGAGTCCGGTGTTGCGCGCCTTGCCCTGATCCTGTGCGGGCAGCTTGCCCGAGAGGATCGAGATGAAGATGATGTTGTCCACGCCGAGGACGATCTCGAGGATGGTGAGAGTGACGAGGCTGAGCCATGCGTCGGGATTTGAGAGCCAGGCAAACATAGCGCGAGAAAAGCGGGACGACGGCGCGAGTAAAGGGAAAGCTTCTTCAACGGGCGGTACGGTTCGGCGTCCTTCCGCCGCAGCCTGCAGCATTTATGGCGTGCCGTCACCGTCATCGCCATGGCGACTGCATCGATTCCGGACTTCGCTCCCACAGGGACGTGCAACTCCTCAGCGACGCGAACAACATCAGCACGCCCGGAGACGCCAGCAGCGCGGCGGCCAGCCTCGCTCCAATTGACCCCGCCCATGCTTCGGATGTCGCGTGCAATCCACGGGGTCATGAGGGCGCCAGGTTTATCCGTTCCACGCGTCGCCATGATGCGCGAGATCGCTCAAGGCCCTGGACCCTAGTTGTGATAGCACTGGGCTGTAACAGATGGAATTGGCATAATGCCTACCCTGGCCTGAATCGTAGCCAAATATGATCGCAATTAGAACCTTGGGGCAATTGCGCTCCTCTCACGGCAGTCTTCGGCATTCCCAAAGTCATGTGGAACCGAGCCGAACGGTCCGCTCGCGCATCACACATAACTATTCCACTAAGCGCTTCCGCAATACTGAGTGTCCAAGGTGCAAGCATACCCTTCTCCATTACGCCGCGACGTATCCGGAATGCGGCTTGGCCACGCACCGCAAAAGGAGCAGCAGGGACCGTACAAAGGCCATTATTCGCTCCGCAATTGCCATTGCCCTCACCTGCCTCTTCATCATGCAGAGAAAATACAATGACAGCGTCAGCCGCCCGCTCCTGATGTCCCGAGCTTACCCTGCGGCGGTTTCGGCACTGTCCGCCAACAGGCAGACCGAACCTGTCAGAGTGCGTTATTATTCCGGCGGCTAAACAGATGGCAGTCTCTTTCGTAATCCTAATCCTTATCCTAATCGTTCTGGGCAGGGAGATTTGGATTAATGATAGGATTAGGTTTGGGAACATATTGCAATCTGTTCGGGTGCCTGATCAATACCTCCTCGCCCAAGAGTCCGATCTGGCACGGATGTCAGTCGGACCGCGCGTCGGCTCGCAATAAACAATTACTATCGTATGCGATGGTGCCGGTTACTCACATCTCTTTTCCAGAACCCGCCCTGTTCGCTGAATAGCCATCCGACGTCATTTCATTAATGCTGTCTGCGCACTCCAAGCTATACTGCCAAGACAATTCTATGACCTGCTAGTCACGTGCATTTTTTCGGCAACCTTATCGCACACGTTGTTGGCGGCCCGCGAGAATTTCATCCTCAATGGCAGCTTTGAATCTGCCGGCGGCTCATTCTCCGGCTGGACTGCGACCGGCGCTACAAGCATCAGCGCGAATGCATTTTTCCAACCCCCACGGATGGAGCGTTCAAGGCGTTCATCAGCAATAGTTCCGGCTCCGTGACCGCCTCGGTGCTTTCGACATTCTTTGGCGGTGCGACCCTGCCGAACAACGGGGACGGCCCTGCGGTCGAAAGCTCCGGCATCAGGCAGGCTTTTAACGCGGTAACCCGCGCGGCATTCGCCTTTGACTATAGATACGTCAGCCAGGAAGACATCCACTCAGGCTTTGATGAGACCTTTTTCTATCTCGACGGAAACATCATCCTGCTTGCGGATTCTGATTCCCCGGGAATCGTCCCGATCAGCAGCCTGCACTTGCGCTACAAGAATGGCACCGCCTATCGCACTGTGAGGCTCGAACTCGCAGCCGGCACACACACGGTGGGATTTGGAACCTACGACACGGGTGATGCCAGCGGAGATGGCGCGCTCATCGTGGACAATATCGAGACCGTCATTGAGCCCTGCACAGCGGGATTTGGAATCGATCTCGCACGTCGCGCCGTACCCGGACGAGGGCCTGACGGGCCATTTGACGCCTCAGCAAGCGGAGTCACCTCCGGATCCATGCGTGCCCGGTGCCCCGTGCGGATTTTTCGCAACGTGAGACGTTGCGATTCGTGAGCGGCAGCAGGCGAGGAGATTGCAATATTAAAATGCCCTCGTTCTCCGCCGCCTGTTGCTGGGGCGGGGGATGCATTTCCGTGTGATGCGCTTCGCGAGACGCCAAGGGTTTGACCAACAGCAGCCGCTTGCACCATGGTGAGGAAACACATGGAAATCCGAAAAGCCGTTATCACCGCCGCGGGCAAAGGTCAGCGCGGACTCCCGTTGCAAACGCTCGTCGATCGCGACGGGATCACCAAGAGCGCGCTCGCGATCATCATTGAGGAAGTGCTGCGCGCGGGCATCGAGCAGATCGCCATCGTGATTTCGCCCGGCGATGAAACCGCATTTCGCGCCGCTGCGGGACGGCACGCGCAGCAGCTCACATTCATCGAGCAGACACAGCCGCTCGGCTATGCGCACGCGGTCGCGAGCGCTGCGAGCTTCACTGGCGACGATGCGTTCCTCCTGCTCGTCGGCGATCACCTTTACCTTTCGCACACTGGGCAGGGCTGCGCCGAGCAGCTCGTCGCCATCGCGCGCGCGGAAAATTGCGCCGTGTCCGCGGTGCAGGCCACGCACGAGAGCAAGCTGCCGTTTTACGGCGCGGTCGGCGGCAAGCTCGTGGACGCCGCGCGCCATCTTTACCAGATCGACACCGTTCTCGAAAAACCCACGCCGACCGAGGCCGAGCAGCTCATCAATGTCCCCGGCCTGCGCGCGGGCTACTATCTGTGCTTTTTCGGAATGCACATCCTCACGCCGACGACGCAGCGGTTCCTCGGCGAGCTTTTGAAAAATGCCGCCGGTCGCGAGCAGACGATCCATCTCCGCGCCGCGCTTTCGCAGATCGCCGAGCACGAGCGCTACCTCGCTGTCGAACTCGCGGGCCGCCGCTATGACTTCGGCTTGAAATACGGCCTGCTCACTTCGCAGCTCGCGCTCGCGCTCGAAGGCTGCGACCGCGACGAAGTGCTGCGCGGCATCGTCGAACTCGTCGCCACCGGACGGCCCTCCGCGAAGTAGCCATGTCACTCGGCCTCGTTTCCCTCATCACCTCGCCCGATGCGGCGGTGCGCGACCGCTCGCTCGACGACGTCTGCCGCACGCTCACGTTCGCGCAGCTCCTCGCGGAATGTGATTCGCTCGACGCCTTGCGCCGCGAATCGCGCAATCTCTACGCCCGTGTCCGCGCGCTGTTTTTCCTCGCGGCGATCCACCGCTTCCACTTGCCGACGCGCACGGAGCTGAAGCACGGCGGCACGATTCCCTTCCACGGCTACGAGCATCTGCTGCAACGGCGCTTCGAGGATGCGATCGAGTTTTTCCAGGCCGAGCAAAAGTCCGGCGGCCCGTCCGACGGTCTCTCCTCCGCGCTCGCGGCGTCGTATCACCGCCTCGCATTTCAGACGCTCGCGGATCAGGTGCGCCGCAGCGTGCGCACCGTGCGAGGGAACCAGTGGATGTTCCGCATGGGCCATCCGAAGGATCAGCCGCTGCGCATCCGCCCGGAGATGCTCCGCACAAACGCTGCCGGCGCGCACCCGATCCTGCGCGAACTGACGCCCGTGCGCATGGACCTCACGCACTCCGCGTGGAGCGATATCTTTTTCCTCGGCATGGATTACCCCGAGGGCGCGCGCGTCCTGAACATCTCCGTGGACCTCGGCGTGCATGGCCGCGACACGGAGACGAAGCCGCCCGTCAGCGCATGGCTGCGCGTGATTGACGAGCCCGTGCTGCGCCTCGTGAGCGTGGATCTCGGCGCGAGCGCGGACATCACTTCGCTCGCGGAAGTTTTCGACTTTGCAAAAGACTACCTCGGCCTCCTGAAGGCCGCGGTGATCGCCAGCGGCGTCGTCCCGCCCGGCATCGAGGGCAGCGGGCAATCGCTCACCGATTTGCTCGCGCAAATGCTCGGTCCCGGTCGCGGCCTCGAACTCGTCTCCAGCGTGAACGACATCCCGAAAGGCTCGCGCCTCGCGGTGTCCACGAACCTCCTCGCCGCGCTCATCTCCGCACTCATGCGCGCGACCGGCCAGGCCGAGTCGCTCACCGGCCCGCTGCGCGAAAGTGAGCGCCGGCTCGTGCTCGCACGCGCGTTGCTCGGCGAATGGATCGGCGGCAGCGGCGGCGGCTGGCAGGACAGCGGCGGCGTGTGGCCGGGCATCAAATTGATCGAGGGCGTCGTCGCGACGAATGCGGACCCCGAGCACGGCATTTCGCGCGGACGGCTCATGCCGCAGCACCGCGTCTTCACGCGCGACGAAATCCCCGACAGCGCGCGGCAGGCGTTGCAGGATTCGCTCGTGCTCGTCCACGGCGGCATGGCGCAAAACGTCGGCCCCA